>PDUK01000192.1 GCA_006212115.1 Thalassolituus sp.
CCACTGGCGAGACTATCAATCAGAAACTCCCTGCGAGACAGAGGCATATCGTCGGCTCATTCTGTGACTGACGCGCACAGTAAACCCTCTGCAAGTGACAGTCAGATGGCCCCTATCTGACAAAACGATGACAATTTCGCGGTCAATGCTGTCGCTATTCAACCTACCGGTCACACCAAGAGACGGGCATTCTTCTGAAGAACAGAAAATAAAGGAAAGCAGCATGTCATTGATGCGTTACCTGGGCCTGACGAAACTGAGTACATCAGAACTGGCCGAGATCTATACCAACGATAACTCCCGATTCTTCCATTATCGTGGTGACAACATTCACTACCGGGTTGAGGGCAGTCAGGACGAAAACGCACCAGTCCTTATTATGCTGCATGGCATCATGGCGTCGCTCCAGACCTGGGATGGCTGGGTAGAGCATCTGAAGGGGAAGTACCGGATTGTTCGCCTCGATGTGCCAGGCTTCGGCCTCAGCGGTGCTATCAGTGATGGCGATACCTCCATCGAAGGTATCGTCGACCGTGTCAATGCTCTGCTGGAGCACCTGAAGCTTGATAAAGCGGTACTGGTAGGCAACTCGCTAGGTGGCTATATTTCATGGAGCTTCGCGGCTGAGCACCCTGAGAAAGTTCAGGCGCTCGTGCTTCTGGATGCAGCGGGCTATCCAATGCAGCTCCCTCTGATCATGAAGCTTTTCACAACGCCCTTCCTTCGCCACCTGGTGCGGGTAGCAACGCCTCAGTTTGTTGTGAGATACATTCTCGGTGAGGTTTACGGGGACAAGCGACGCATAGCGGAAGAAAAAATCCCGTGTTATCAGGACATGATGCTGCACAAAGGCAACCCGCTAGCGCTGCTGAAAATCTTCGAAGAGCTCGACAATATGACGCCTGAGCGAGTTGCTGACGTCACCGCCCCTACTCTGATTCAGTGGGGTGAAAAAGACATCTGGATCACGCCGAAGAACGCGCCACTGTTTCATCGGGACATCAAAGGGTCAGAATTAATTACCTACCCCGGCGTTGGCCATGTACCGATGGAAGAAATTCCGGAACAATCTGTGAAAGACGCTGAAGAGTTTCTGTCACGCGTTCTCTGAATCTGAAGTGGCCGCCTCATCAATACAAAGATGAGGCTGCCCGAAGACAGACAAAATAAATAAAGCGGAATCCGATAAGTGATGCATAGTGCTGGCCCTGTATTAAAGATATTCACAGTTAACCGCGTGCCAGCACCAAACAAAAACAGATATTAACTAACGACCTGATAGCAAATTCTGATCAGTGAACCTTACCTACCCTAAGCCACTCTCAGCGACTTTTTGCTGGTCCAACAAGATAGTGAGCCAGCCGGTTACCAGCAATCAGCGCCGCCACGAAAATAAGTACGCTCTCATTTCCAGACAAAATGTCCACCAGCGCCGGCCCCGGACATAGCCCGACCATACCCCAGCCTATTCCAAACATTACGGCGCCAGTGATCAGACGAAGATCAATTTCCTGCAGGCTCGGCAGGTGAAAACCCGGAGCGAACAGAGGTTTATTCCGGGATTTACTTAATTGAAAGACGATGAAGAAGGTAACCACTGCGGCGCCCATCACAGCGATCAGTTCCGGCTGCCAGCTCCCGAATACATCCAGAAACGCCCGGACTTTCTGCGGATCATTCATGCCAGAGACCAGCAGGCCAAGCCCAAAAAGGAGACCACTCAGAAAAGGAATAACATTTTTCATAGATTCAGCCCCACCGCATTCATAATCGCGACGGTCACCATCCCCGCAGCAATAAAGGTCAATGTCGCGACGAATGAACGGAACGAAAGCCGGCCCATGCCGCACACTCCATGACCACTGGTACATCCATTACCGATATAAGTACCAACCCCCACAAGGAGGCCCGCAGCAATCAGAAGTCCTGTGTTGTCAGTGATGTTTATCGGAGTTGAATAACCTGCCGCCTGTATCACCGGCCAGGCGACCAATAGCCCGACCAGAAACGCAAGCGCCCAATGACGCCCTGAATCCATAACCAGAAACAAACTGGAAAGTACCCCGGTCATACCACTGATGCGGCCGATACCCACCCAGAGCAAAGACGCGGCGGCACTATCAGAAAGCCACCGCCAATTTCATCCCACATTCTGCCTCCCAAGGCCCAGAATAAAAGCGCCTTAGTTTACCCGAGCCCTGTATATCTGTCCGGTTCTGTTCCCCTTGTTATACTCCTATACTACTAAGCGAATACCCAGAAACAGGAAATAACGATGTCTGCAGTACTGATGCACAGCCAGGAAGGTACGCCCCTTCACCTGATAGAGAAAGAGCACTACGCCAACTGGCTCGATGGTCAGCCGGAACACGTCAAACAATGGCTTCTGCACTCGGGCTACGCCGGCTCAGGCCACACAATCATTCCAGCAACGAATGGCAGCATTGATAGCGTTCTGTGTGTGGTCGAATCGACCGAAGACTTCTTCGTGTGTGGCAACCTGTCCAGTGCCCTGCCTGCCGGAACGTACACACCCGTTTCTGACCTTTCCGATGAGAGCCTGCTGGCTCTCGCCTTCGGCTGGGGCGTCGGTGCCTACCGCTTTGACCGATACACAGAAAAATCTGCTGTCACCGCAAAACTGGCCCTGAACAACGAAGCCATCGTTGAGGAAGCTGGCCGTTTAATAGAAGGCACTAAACGCGTTCGAGACCTGATCAATACACCGGCGTCTGACATGATGCCGCAGAACATATCGTCAGCGGTTCATTCCATGGCCGATGAGTTCGGGGCAAAGGTCCGGGATATCGTTGGTTCAGAATTGCTTGAGCAGAACTACCCGATGATCC
>PDUK01000193.1 GCA_006212115.1 Thalassolituus sp.
AGAATCTGAGCAGCAAGTTCGCGGGTGGGGGTGAGTACCAGCGCTTTGCATCGATTACCGGACGCGCGAGGTTTATCGAGCAGCTTTTGCAGCAAGGGCAGAGTAAAGGCCGCCGTTTTTCCCGTGCCTGTTTGGGCCGAGGCGAGAAGGTCGCCGCCCTGCAGAACCACAGGGATGGCTTTTGCCTGAATTGGAGAAGGCTTGGTGTAGCCTTTTTCTTTCACGGCACGGGCAATCGGTTCGGCCAGCGCCAGGTCATCAAATGTGATTTCAGTGTGTGTATCAATAATGTCGGACATAATATTCCAATAAATGCTGCCAGCCACGTAGAGCCAGAAGCAATAAGTCGTCGCCCTTGATGGGCTGAAGCAGCAGTAGTCAGAACGAATTGTGTTCAGATCGGACTGAAGCCAGCGAGTTGGCCGTTTGTTAGAGAGTGGCCGGGTGCGGCATTCAGATATTGTCAGGATCGGACGGGTGTCGATGAAGAAGCAATAAAGGATGTCGCGACAGGAGTAAACTGTCATGGCGAGCGAGTATATCAGCAGTCTCTTTAGTTTTCTTCCTGAACAGGTACACTGATGTGAAAAATATCTGTAAGGAAGCATCTGATGCGTTTGATGGCGACTCTTCTTCTGGTCGTAGTTCTTAGAGCGGCTGCGGCATTAACAATATCCCTACCTACGATGAACAGGTCGCGAGTGCCTGGTCGCAAGTGGAAAACCAGTATCAGCGTCGAGCTGACCTGATACCAAACCTGGTGGCGACGGTGAAAGGTTTTGCCGCACAAGAACAGGAAACTCTGACAGCGGTTGTAGAGGCCAGGGCGAAGGCGACTTCGATCCAGTTGGACGCATCGATGCTGGATGACCCACAAGCGGTTGCCCGTTATCAGGAAGCGCAGGGGAGCCTTGAGCGTGCACTCGGCCGTTTGTTGATGGTCACAGAAAACTATCCGGACCTTAAATCGAATGCGAACTTCCTCGCGCTTCAATCTCAGCTTGAAGGTACCGAGAACCGTATCGCGGTTGCTCGCCGGGATTTTATTCAGGCAGTGCAACAGTACAACACGGAGATCAGAACCTTTCCGGGCCGTATCTGGCACTCTCTGCTGTATAGCGATATGGAGTTGAAAGAGAATTTCAGTGCGACCACTGAAAACGCCGAGCAGGCGCCTGCGGTAGAATTCTGATGAGAGTGAATGTGATAAAGAGTATCACGGCAACTGTCTTACTGATGCTTTGTGCGCAGACGTTTGCAGCGATAGAGCTTCCATCGCTTACCGGTCGTGTTGTTGATAACGCATTGATGCTTCCTGTGTCATCCGAGCGCAGTATAGAAAAGATCCTGAAAGCTCACGAAGAAGCGACCAGCAATCAGGTTGTGGTGGTTACCATCGACTCCCTCAAGGGCTACAGCATCGAGGAGTATGGCTACCAGTTGGGGCGCCACTGGGGAATCGGCCAGAAGGACAAGAATAACGGTGTGCTGCTGATCGTCGCCAAAAATGACAGAAAAGTGCGCATTGAAGTCGGCTATGGCCTGGAAGGTAATCTGACCGATGCCATTGCTGGCCATATTATCCGTACAAAGATTACGCCTGAGTTCAAACGTGGCCGTTATACAACGGGTATAACCAAAGGGGTTGATTCAATCCTGCTGGCCATTGATGGTGCTTACAAAGCAGATAAGTCGAAACTAAATGACAAACAGAGTGACTTTATAACCATCCTTTTTATTGTTCTGATTCTGTTCATTTTTATTGCGAATTTCTTCGACACCGGAGGGCCAGGCGGCTTTTCGAGTGGTAGATACACTACCGGCGGATTCGGTGGAGGTTTTGGTTCAGGCGGTTTCGGCGGAGGCGGTGGCTTCAGTGGAGGCGGCGGTGGTTTTGGTGGCGGTGGCGCATCAGGAGGTTGGTAATGAGTCTTTTAAATAAACAACAACTGGATCAACTAGCCTCTGCCGTCAGTAAGGTGGAAGAAAAAACGGATGCTGAGCTAGTCACCGTACTTGCTCGCGCATCGGACAGCTATCACTATATTCCGACCTTATGGGCAGCGTTGATTGCATTGTTGACACCCGGAATACTGAGCTTCTCTCCACTCTGGCTTGGCTGGTTTGAGCTGATCATAGTTCAGGCGTTGGTCTTTAGTGTTTTGGCGCTTGTGTTCCGTACTCCGGCATTGCGCTACCGATTAGTGCCTGCGAAGGTAAAAAAATCCCGGGCAGAAATGATGGCGAGACGCATGTTCCTTGAGCAGGGCTTACATCATACAAAAGGCGAGACGGGTATCCTGATATTCGTGTCTGAGGCGGAGCATTACGTTGAGATCCTGGTTGATCGTGGTATTTCTGAGAAGATTGATAATCAGGTCTGGCAGAACATCGTCAATGACTTTACTGCTGAGGTAAAAGCAGGCGCAGTACTTAAGGGTTTTGAAACCTGTATCGCCAGCGTTGCTGAGGTGGTTTCGGATGTTGTTCCTGCCACTGAAGAAAAGAACGAGCTGCCCGACAGGCTGGTTGTTCTCTGACGTACGCCTGTTTCTGATGTATTAAAGCCCTCTCACGAGCACTGCTGTCCCACAGTTTTGGGATCATATAACGAGCCTCATCTGAGGCTCGTTTTTGTTTGGGTCGGGTGGTGACGGACTTAGCACCTCCTGA
>PDUK01000072.1 GCA_006212115.1 Thalassolituus sp.
CTACGTTGATGTGATAAAAAGGACGTTTTTTAGAGCCGCCGCGGGCTAAACGAATAACTACCATAAAGTGTGTCTACTCCGGTCGTTTTATCTAATGGCAGGTTTTGAAATCGCCTACCGTTCAACATCCTGCAGAGTCGTAACCTAAAGGTTTTACCTGCAGGGCCTGGGATCTCACCACCAACAAGGCGGCTCAACCCACAAAAAGGGCGCGTAGTTTACGCTAATCTCTGGCGCGAAATCAACAGGCCAATGCGATGTTATGCGAGTACCGGTATCAGGCAGCGTCGGCGTCTTAGCCAGGCCGATGCTTTGCAGCGCGAAGATATCTGCCGCCTTCATGCAACGATGTTTTTGCCGACCAGCGAATATCTGGATTCAAGTGTCGTAATCATAGTGTCCCAATCTGACTGAGACACGGAAGCGCCTGCCCCGTTACTGTTCAATTCCAACAAAAGTTCGCCATTCTGATCCAGTAGTTCCACAGAGATTGATGTTCCATTTCCACTTGGCTTACGGACTACCCACACAGAACCAATCTGAGTCGTATCCGTCCGCAGACTGAAACCCGGCTGCGTGGCATTAAACCAACGCCCTGAGCGCTTAAGCACTTTAATAACACCGTCATGTTCCTGTACCACCGCAAAACTCCCAACCGTCATTCTGACAGGGAGCTTACGCATTGCAGCGCCATAAAAAACTGCTTCAAAAGCCACAGGATCAAGGCCATGAGCAAGATAGTTGTCCACCAGCTGATAAGCCAGTTGTCGGGATAGGTTGTACTGATTCAAGAGTCCAGAAAACTGCTCGCCATTTTGTACGTCCAACCAGGCTTGCCGAAACGCGGCCACATCAAGATCGATGACCGGATCAGGCGTCACAAGTTTGTCTTGTACCTGAACATTCCGGTCCTGATTAGCAGGGGTAAACTCGTCAATCAATTTCCTGTACGCATCGAAGTCGGACTGGTCTGTCAGGTACACCTTGTGAACTGACTCCCCGTGCGCATCGAAAAACTGAAGGCTCAATATCTGTCCGTCGGCTGTGTTTTCCGTTACCGCGAGGCTGTAGGCCAATGACTCAAGCGATACACGCAGATCAATTTCGCCGCCCGCAATCCCTACCCGGCCGTCTATGCTGAAATCCCGGTGTTGACCCGTCTTCTGCATAATCACGCCGTTATTGCGCGTGAGCGCCGATACCTGCCCCAATGCTTCGAGCCTCGGCAGGACGTGATTGGGCTGATGTTTTAATCGCAGCACTTCGCTTTCAGGCCGCGTCATCAATAGCTCCAACTCGCTCACACCCAGTACGTATGCGGCATTGCGTGCCCGCAGTTCCGGATTGTCCTTTTTCAATACCTGCCAGTATTCCGCCAGGGCCGAGAGTTCATTGAACATAGTCCGTGATCCTTTGGGATAAGTTTGCGGGGATTCTACCTTCAAACACCATCTAAATACAAATGATTATCATTTATATAAATGATGATTATTGAGAATGTCAGCAAGTAAGTGTCAGGCAATCTTGTAAAGACCAGACAGGCGGGTAACATCTGCGTTTTTCGACCTCAGATGATCCCTATGAGTACTATTCAGGTAATTCAGGACAAGGCACTGGCCCTTAAGAACAATCGCGCGTTTGAGCTTTTTGTTGTGGGGGTAATCATTATCTCCGCGTTGCTTGTCGGGGCGAAAACCTATCCCATCCCCGAGACAATCTCAAAAGCCATTGTCTGGCTTGATGTCGGTATTACCTTTCTGTTCCTGTTCGAAATTATCGTGCGTTTCATTGCCGAACCGAACAAAAAGCGATTCTTCCATAACGGCTGGAACGTCTTCGATACTCTGGTCGTGGTCGTCAGCCTGATACCAATCGATAACAGCGACATGGCGTTGGTCGGTCGTCTGGTGCGGGTTTTCCGTGTTCTGCGGATGGTCTCTATCATTCCAGAGCTTCGCACCCTACTGAATTCTCTAGTCCGTGCCCTACCCCAGCTGGGCTACGTCGTGCTGCTGATGTTTATCATCTTCTATATCTATGCTGCTATTGGTGCCACCTTCTTTGCCGGTATCAACAGTGACCTATGGGGTGACATAGCGATCTCCATGCTGACCCTGTTCCGCGTTATGACTTTTGAGGACTGGACGGACGTCATGTACGAAACCATGACTGTCTATCCGCTATCGTGGGCCTACTACCTGTCCTTTATCTTTTTTACCGCTTTCGCCTTCCTGAACATGGTGATCGGTATCGTAGTGAACGTCCTTGAAGACGAGCACGCGAAAGAACGCGCCGATAAGGATGAAGAAGAAGGCAATGCCTCCTTGAACGACCTACGCGATGAAATTCGGGAGCTGAAGAACATCATTCAGACCCTACAAAAATAAGTCGCCTGATAACAATGGCCTGACGGATCAGGCCAAAAATCGGCGACACAACACTGGGATTACAAGTAACGTCAGCAGAGTCGACATCAGCAGCCCCGATATAATGGCCCATGCCATCGGCGGCCAGAGTGTTGAAGCTGAAAACGCCAATGTAAGTAGCCCCAGCACCGTCGTTAGAGTTGTCAGCAAAACGGGGGCTGTGCGATCACGAATCGCGGCATCGACCGCATCCCTTAAGGGCTCTCCGCCGTGTAGGCGGGTATCGATCGCATCCAGTAATACGATGGCGTTGTTCACTACGATGCCAGTTAACGCAATTACGCCAAGTAGAGATTGAAAACCAAACGGCGAACCACTGATCACCAGCCCCGGAATGATCCCTACCGCTGCCAGCGGAATCGTCATCATAATAATGCCCAAACGCCGGAAACTGTTGAATTCGATCAGCATAAATACCAGCAGTAACATAGCTCCCAATGGCGCAATCTTCAGAATCGCCGTGTTGGCCTCCCCAGAACCTTCCGCGTCTCCACCTAGTTGCATAGTGACGGAATCTGGAAGCGGAGTGACCTCTAACTGCTCATATAATGAAGACAAGACTTCGTTGTACGCTGCGCCCGGAGCCAACTCACTCAGTACGGTCACCGTGCGTATACCCTGATAATGACGAATTACAGCAGGACTCCAGGCAAAGTTCTGTTCCGTCACTGCTGCGAGCGGCACCTGTACACCACTCGGGTTCGTCAGTGTCAGACCAGCAACCGCCGCGGCAGATGAGTTCTCACCGCTTGCTGAACGCACGCGTATGTCGATGGGGTCGTCAGCGTATCGGTATTCCCCGGCCGACAAGCCTCGCGATTGAGAGAAGAGTGTTTGTGCGACCTGTGACGTGGTCAAACCCAATTCGTTTGCTGTCGTTTTATCCACACGATACCGCCATTCAGGCATTCCGGTATCCAGGTCAGACCGTATCATGTCGGTTCCCGGTGTTTGATGCAGAATACGCAGCACAGTATCGGTCGCCAGCGATAACGCTTCCGGTTCATCACTTTGCAAGCGCAGTTCGACGGGTGCGGCAGTAGGTGGGCCCTGTCCCAAACGTTTTACCACCAGCATGGTTTGCGGATACACACTCTGCAATTCATGCTCGATCCAGTCGATCACGGATGCATTAACGTCAGCATCGGAGGTCGTCAGAACCAGTCTTGCCGTATTCGGGGCTTCATTCTGAATAAGCATGTTGTAGTAAACCCGAAACCCCGAAGCGCCAACGGTGCGGTACACCGACATAATGTCGTCACTGTTCAGAAGTTGCTGTTCAATTTCGGTACTGATATCCCGGCTTTCTTCGACCGAAGAATTAGATGGAAGCGTAATATCGAGTACCAATTGATTCCGATCCGCCAGTGGGAAAAACTGCAGTTTTAAACCGGGTACCAGTGATACCGCCATTAACATTAATGCACCAACGATAAGTAAAGTGCGCTTGCTGTAATCGCGAGAGGCCGTCACCAAGAAATCGGTCAGGCGGGTAATAAATGGACCACGTGTTTTACGCCGCTCCACAACAAGGTGCTGAGCTACCAGTGGCAACACCAATACGGAGATTAGGTAACTGACGATTAACGCGAGAATAATCATCACCGGAATACCACGGGTAAAATCTCCGGTAGCCCCCTTACTTAAAAGCAGCGGAATAAAGGCGGCAATCGTTGTTCCCGTGGAGCTGAACAAGGGCATGGCCATTTGTGCGAACGTGCCCTTCACTGCATCAGCACGATTTAATCCCGCTGCGAGATTCTGCTCGATCGACTCGACCACCACGATGGCATTATCAATCAGAATACCAAGCGAGATCACCATTCCGATCACGGCTATCTGATGCAACACCCCGCCACCGAGGCTGTAAATAGCGAGGGAAATAATAGCGACAACCGGCAGTACCGCGGCAACCAGTAAACCGTTCCTTAGGCCGAGCGCCAACACGACTACCAGCGCAATAATGGCGACACTGCCAGCAAGATTCCATTGCAACCCAGTAAGACGGGAGTCGACGTACTCTGGTTGGAAAAATACTTCTTTAATCTGCAATGGATAGAAGTCGTCTTTTAATGTCGCAATTTCAGCGCGAAGTGCCTCTCCAAACTTCAGCGCATCAACCTGACCACGACGAGTAATAATCCCCAACATCACGGCGCGCTCACCGTCTATATAACTCAGTGTCCCCAGAGGTTCACGGGGCAGAACCTTAATATCAGCCACCGCCCCCAGAGGCACCAGTTGTCCACTCGAGGATGTTAAAGGCAGTGATTTCAGGCTCTCTGGTGAACTCAGATCCGAGCCACTGACCAGTCGCAAGTTATAACCATCGAGCTGAATCTGCCCACCGGGAATGACCTGGTTGCTACGCTGGATGACCTGAACAATCTGAGCCCGATTAATACCCAACTCATTAAGTGCCGATTCATCAATTTCCACACGTAATTCCTCTTTCGGATCGCCGCTCAGTTCGATGCGGGAAACTTGAGGAATACGCAACAACTGTCGCTTTAAGCGCTCAGCCTGAGTCGCCATAAACACAAGGTCGTCACTGCCCGTCACACTTAATATGACGGCAGGAATATCCATTTTCTTATTTTCGAACGTTAATTCTGTCACTCCTGTCGGGAAGTCTTCTTCTGCCCGATCTAATGCGGTCTGTACACGATCCCATGCGGCATCTGTGTCATATATATGATCGTGTAGTTCGAGAATCAGTACCACGACACTGTCTCGCGAGACCGATCTGATACGATCAATTTCGTCGACCTCAGCAAGACGCTCTTCAAGTGGTTCGGTTAATAGTTTTTCGATCTGAGTGGCAGTTGCACCGGGGAATACTGCCGTCACTACTGCATTTCGATAAGGGAAACTCGGGTCTTCTTGACGCGCCATCGTAAACCAAGAAGCCAGGCCAACAAGCAACAACATGGATGTAATGGCAAACACCAATCGCTGATAGCGATCAAGTAACGCAAACAGTTTCATGGCACCACCTGAACGTTGGCATCATCGAAGAGTCGGTGTCCCCCAAGAACCACGACCTCGTCACCTTCGTGCAGTTGTCCTGTTACCTGCAAATCCGTTCCTTGTGGAGAACCGGGCTCAACGGATACTGCTGTTACGTGTCCATCCTGATTGCGTTTATAGACGACCGCACCTGACCCGCGTTTCACGATCGCCGTCACCGGCAAGACCCAACCATTACCGCTGGGCACAGATAATATTGCTTCGACAGTCTCACCCACAGGTACATTGGCAAGCGCCAGCACAACGGTTGGTAAGGCACCTCTATCGCGATAAGGGCTGACTTCCTTCACCTTTGCTGTGAGGGGTTGCGCCTCGGAGTCGCTCTGCATGTTCAAAGGCATGGAAATCTCCACCTTCTGTCCGGCCTGAAGAACACGCGCTATTTGCGATGGCACGGTGATTTCGAGTTCCGCCTCTGCTAACGCTGCCATCTCCACCAGCGCTTGTCCGGGACTGACCACCTCGCCGATATCAGAAATAATCGCCGTCACTACACCGGAGAACGGTGCGCGGATAATTCGTTCATTGTTCAGTCCGGACGCCTTCAGATAATCATTCTCTGCGGCCAGTGCCGCATCTTTCGCTGAGTTTAATGCCGTGCGGCTTTGCTCAAACTCCTGTCTGCTCGCCTGACCTCCTTCATACAAGGCTTCGATACGATCAAAATCCCGTTGTTGCTGCTCTAACTGAACGTTCAGCTGCTGCCATCGAACCCGGGCCGACTGCGCTGCCGGGGCCGCTTCCGGATTGTGCAATTCTGCAATCAACTCACCTTTCTTCATCTCTTGCCCGAGTTGCACAGACAAAGTTTCAATCCGGCCGCTGATTTGAGTACGTATGACAGCTTGCTGCGATGCTCGGGCAACCCCCGTGAACTGATATTGCTGATAAATCGGCTGAGGCTTGAGAGTCATGGTTTCCACAGGAATGGCCGAGCTGTGGCTATCTTCTGACTGTTTCTCCGCTTGATCGTCAGATACGGACTCATCCTGACACCCGTTAAGTAAGCTCAAACCTACAACCACTAGCAGCACTCGCTGTGCTGCGACCAACCCGTTACGAAGCTTCAATTTGTCGACCTCCTTGCAGAACTATTGACATACTGTCAATTATTGACAATATGTCAACTAATGACAATGTGTCAATATTCACTCGGTTTCAATTTGAAACTGACTGCAGTACCGAATGACCTCGTATGGATTAACCTAGTGGCTACACGTTCCAGAAGCACTGATGAAAAACGACTAAGACGCGAATCCATTCTGGATGCCGCGGAACAAGCTTTTATTGACCGGCGTTTTGATAAAGCCTCAATGGGCAGCATTGCCAGCAGCGCTGGACTGAGCCGAGCTCTGCTCTATGTTTATTTTCGGGATAAAGAAGATATCCATCTTGGATTGAGTGTGCGTGCGGCAAAGCGGTTGTTAACACTGATGGCGGATTTTTCATCGCCATGCCCTAACGGTATTTCGTCCATGTACGCGATAGGCCAAGCCTATCTGTACTTCTACCATAACGAAAAAGAATACTTCCGCATCCTGACTTTATCAGCCGGCATGCGTCCCTCGGCCAATCAGACCGGTGCTGACAGTACCGATTCTGAGCGCGAATACATACAAATCGACGAAGACATTCTCGAGCTCATGGTAAACGCCATCCAGCGGGCCTACGACGATCGCTCTCTGCAGCTTCCGGGGACACCCAACCCAGTAGAGGTCGCACTTTATATGCGTGGTTCATTACATGGGCTGATCATGCTGCAGGACGGAAACCGAAGTCTGTTCGAAGCTCACAAAGTGACCCCCGAAACCTGGCTGGAAAACAGTCTGAATATGATTGCCCGCAGCCTTACCCAGCCTGTTCCACCCGATACGACCAAGTAAATCGACAAGGGAGTAGTGTTCAACATACGGAACAGACCGTCATAAGCAGCGGCAGGAACCAAGGTGTAAGATGATTTTCTAATCACCATATCCATCGACTAAGGTAATGTGCCATGTCTACCACGCAAACGCTTTTCGAACCTCTTTCTCTTGGTTCCATCGAAATACCCAATCGCATCATCATGGCTCCTTTAACGCGCTGCCGGGCACCGGGACATATGCCCAATGATCTGATGCGCGAGTATTACACTCAGCGTGCCAGTGCAGGACTGATCATCACTGAGTGCACTATGGTCACGCCAAACACCTCAGCCTTTGCTACAGAGCCGGGAATCTACTCGGATGAACAGGTCGAGGCCTGGAAAAAAATCACCGACTCCGTACACGCTGCCGGTGGCCGGATCTTTATGCAGATCTGGCATGCCGGGCGCGCCGCTCACCCAGAGCTGAACGAAGGCACCCCATCAGTATCGGCGAGCGCTACCGCGATTGAGGGCGGATCAACGACACCCAAGGGCCACTTCAATTATCAAACTCCAGAAGTTCTGACTGAAGAACAGATTAAAAATATCGTTGCCGATTTCCGCAAAGGTGCTGAAAATGCGAAAAAAGCCGGCTTTGATGGCGTCGAAGTTCATGGGGCGAACGGCTACCTGCTGGATCAGTTCCTTCGGGATGGTGTCAACAACAGAGACGACTTATATGGCGGTTCGTGGCACAACCAGGTGCGCTTCTTAACCGAGGTACTTGATGCCGTGTCGGAGGTATTTACTCCTCACAGAGTGGGCGTGCGTTTCTCTCCACTGAACAGCTTTAACGATATGCAAGACAGTGATCCCGTAGCCTTGATGAAATATCTGGCTGCCCACCTTAATCCTCGCGATCTTGCTTATGTTCACTTGATGCGTGCAGATTTCTTCGGAAAACAGCAAGCCGATGTCGTCACACCATTCAAGGAGCTATACAGCGGCCAATTGATCGTCAATATGGGGTATTCACCGGTAGAAGCCGCAGACGCCGTCGATTCCCATATCGCTCACGCAGTGGCGTTTGGTACCGCATTCATCGCGAACCCGGATTTGCCAGAACGAATAAAAGCGAATGCTCCACTGAACGAAGCTGACCCCAACACTTTTTATACGCAGGACGAAAAAGGCTATACCGATTACCCAACCCTGTCGGCCTGATTGAGCCCTGAAATAAGAAACGAATGCGATACGTAAGAGTATCGCATTCGTATGCAAACCCTACCGAATTCAGAACTGAAAAAAGAACGATTATCAGTCGTTCGGATTCTTACAAAAAACCGCCTAAAAACCCCGTATTTACTGCTTTTACGTCTTGTTGGATGCCGCCCTGCGCGCTATCTTGGCTTAATTGAATTTAGTCCGGAGAGAGACGATGAAAGGCAATCAGCGCGTCATTGATCAACTGCAAAAACTTCTTAACTGTGAACTCGCTGCGCGTGATCAATATTTCACCCATTCACGTATCTATGAAGATCTCGGACTGATGAAGCTCTACGAGCGACTGAGCCACGAAATGGAAGAAGAAACACAACATGCCGACGTCCTCGTACGCCGCATCCTATTTCTTGAGGGGACACCGGACTTATCTAACGCTGACGACCTGACCATTGGAAAGACCGTTCCTGAGATGCTTCAAGCTGACCTCGATGTAGAGTACTACGTTCAGAATCTGCTTAAAGAATCGATGGCAATCTGCGAAGAAGAGCAGGATTACCAAACCCGCGAACTGCTTCAGCCGCTCCTTTATGACACGGAAGAAGATCACGCACGCTGGCTGGAGCGCCAACTACGCCTGATTAAGATGATTGGTCTGGAAAACTACATGCAGTCGCAAATGTAAGACCTCCTGCGCGGCAAACGATAACAAGCTTCATGATTTGCCGCGAATCGTGCTTAACGCATGCTCTACCACCTGCACCCGCTCTTCCATAGTGTGTTGGTGGGCCAATAGCCCTTCGATAACGTAGATCATCAAGCGCGCATCACAGGCAGCGTGCTCGGGACTCACACCTGCTTTAATTAGCTCAGAAATCGACAATTGCTCCACCATCTGATGAAAGCGGTCATGCCATTGCTTCACCACATCGGAATGAGAGACACGTGCGTGGACGTCCGTCATCAGCGCCCCTGCGCTCTCAACCTGAGCAATCAGGGTTAAAACGCGTTCTGACAGAGGCGCGCTCTGCATCGCCAGCACCAATGGCATGGCCTGCATAACCTCCCGATTCAGCACCGCAATCAGAAGATCGTCCTTGTTTTCGTAATACCAGTAGATGGTATTCGCGGCGACGCCTGCTTCCTTCGCGACCTTAGCCATCGACGTCTTGTCGTAGCCCTGCTCCTTGAACAGAGACATGGCCACCGTTTCGATTTCTTCTTTCTTAACCTTCTGATCCAGATGACGCTTGTTACGTGCCATTCGAGACCCTCAGCAGTTTTCTTGATTGACGTTTAAGATACAGATGAAGTATCTTGAATGCCATTCAAGATAAATAAACAGAGCGAGAGTGTCATGAGCGCAAATGAATTGGTGATTCAACCCCATAGCCAACAGTTGAACGAGCAATCAAACAAACAAAAAGCCACCTTCAGTAACCAGGGTGTTGCCTGCGCAGCCACACTGCACACACCTGAAAGTGGCTCTGGCCCTTACCCCACGATTCTGATGGTGCACGGCTGGGGCGGTACGCAACTGACGCTCGTAACCAACTTTATCGAAGCTTTCAACAAAGCTGGCCTTGCCGTAATGACCTTTGATTACCCGGGCTGGGGCGAAAGCGAAGGACTACCGCGTAATGTCATCAGTCCATGGAAACGAGAAAAAACCGTAGAAGCTGCACTCGCATTTACTAAATCGCACGCGGAGGTCGATGCAACCAACATCATGTTGTGGGGAAGCTCGTTTGGCGGTGGCCACGTCGTAAAAATAGCCGCAGAACACCCAGAGCTGCGTGGTGCTATCGCACAGGTCCCTATGCTCGATGGCATGCTTGCCGTGAAAGCGGTCCCTCTGCCACGCATGATGCGCTTTGGGCTGGATATTACACTGGATATGCTGAATCCGTTTAACACCCACTATGTACCTATAGTGTCACCAGAAGGTGAATACTCCTCGATGGACCGGGATGGCGCATGGCGAGTGGAAGGCTGGATTGAAGATAACTTAAAGCGACAACACGACAATCGGGTTGCTGCCCGTTCGCTGGCAACCATGGGATTTTATCGCCCAGGCAAACACCTCAAGCGAATCCAGATTCCAACACTGGTGATTGGAGCAACCCGAGACACCGTTGCTCCGTTTGATGAAGAGAAAGTGAAGCGCTTATCTTCTGAACACGTCGAAATCAAAACAATAGACGCAAACCATTTTGATCCTTACCTGGATCACTGGTTTGAAGAAAATATTGCAATGCAGTTGGCCTTCGCAAAAGGACTCATTGCATAAGGCACTGCAGAAAAAATCAGCTGATATTCTCAGCAATTCGCCACACCACTGGGGTCATGCACAGTAAACTCTCGCATGCCCCAGTCCTGATCCACCAATTCCGATACCCTAACCGACTCGCAATAATCAAAGTCCAGCTCAGACAGCTTCGCGTGCCATGCCGCGGAATTTTCCACAAGTAAATGCATCATCAGATTACTGGCCAGACCCTCATCGTAAAAATCCTGCAACAGGAAACTGCAGTGACCATAATGGAAGTACGCCACACCGTGTCCATCTGACGCTTTGATAAACCCCAGATCACTGTAAAAGCGCTTCGACAGCTCGAAGTCCTTTGCCGGAACAAACGCTTTGATTTCAACGGTGGCAAATTTATCTTCCATGGTTATCCCTACAATTAGCGTGGCTTCAGTACTTAGAATACACGACTGGCGGCAAGATAAATCATAATCATTAAAGGAATGTTCGATAATATAAACAGCACAAAACGCACCTGAATAATATTGAACAACGCCTGAAATAGGCTGTGAATTATCCGTAATACGACATAGCTCCACGCCGCGACTACCGCCAGCTCGGAAGCCTGATTCAAAAAGCATAACGCTAACGTTACAGCATAAAAGAGCGTTGGTTGCTCCATAAGATGGTTATAGTTATCCGCCTTCCAGCGCACCTTTGCCGGTAGTTGAGCCATCTGAGTACCGGACGGTGCTGTCGGATCAAGCTTCATTTGCATAGCGGAAATAGCCGGTAATCGAGTGGCGTACATCCACGCCCACACCACCATACTCCAGATCACCAAAGCCATCATAGGTTGCAGCAGCGCTACCCCGGACTGAATCCATTGCACTTGTACTTCCATCGTCGCCTCCGTAATTACATTAACAAGACTGATTAAATTTCAGCGACACACTGTAGAGCAAACCACTTCCCTGCGCCTTATCAAATGATAAGTGCCCTCTTCATCCGGCTGAAGGATTCTGGCGTCACGCCAAGGTAAGATGC
>PDUK01000194.1 GCA_006212115.1 Thalassolituus sp.
GTTGTCGGTTTTGATGGCCAGCGTATTTTCCTGATGCCGATTGAGCAGGTCGATGGTCTGCGTCCAGGCGCGCGCGTCTGGCCGTTGCAAGGCAGTGCGGATGTGCCGGTTGGGTTCTCTCTTCTGGGGCGGGTGGTTGACGGTGCTGGTCGGCCACTGGATCTCGACGGCCCTTTGTTAAATACCGAATCAGGCAATTTACAGGGGCGCTATATCAACCCACTGCACCGCGCGCCCATTCGAGAAACGCTGGATGTCGGTATCCGCGCCATTAATTCCATGCTGACGGTCGGGCGTGGTCAGCGTATCGGTTTGTTCGCGGGTTCCGGGGTCGGTAAAAGTGTGCTTCTCGGTATGATGACTCGCTTTACCAACGCTGATGTCGTTGTCGTCGGACTGATCGGTGAGCGTGGCCGTGAGGTTAAAGAGTTCATTGACGAAATTCTCGGGCCAGAAGGGCTCAAACGTGCCGTTGTGATTGCGTCACCAGCCGATGACTCGCCGTTAATGCGCCTGAGAGCCGCCATGTATACGACCTCGGTTGCTGAGTTCTTTCGGGATCAGGGACTGAACGTTCTTATGCTCATGGATTCACTGACGCGTTATGCACAAGCGCAGCGAGAGATCGCTCTTGCCGTGGGTGAACCTCCAGCCACGAAAGGCTACCCACCTTCGGTATTTAATAAATTACCTAAATTGGTTGAACGCACGGGGAACGGCCAGCAAGGTGGCGGGTCTATTACGGCGTTCTATACGGTATTGAGTGAAGGCGACGATATGCAGGACCCGATCGCCGACGCCAGCCGGGCAATTCTTGATGGTCATATCGTCCTGTCCAGAAAGTTGGCAGAAGAGGGGCATTACCCAGCGATTGATGTCGAGGCTTCCGTCAGCCGTGTGATGCCTCAGGTTGTCGACGAAGGCTGGCTACAGCAAGCGCAGCTGTGCCGACGCCTTATGGCGCATTACCGTCAGAACCAGGATCTCGTCGCTGTTGGGGCGTATCAGGCTGGCACCGACCAGGTGTTGGATGTTGCAATTGATCGTATGCCTCAGATTAAAGCGATGCTCAGGCAAGGGCTGACCGAAGGTGCGGATATTGCGAACAGCCGGAAGGCCCTCAATGATCTGTTTCCGGGTACCGATAAGTGACCTACCAGCACCCTCGCTCCAAACGATTGGCCGTTGTTCTTAACCTTAAGCGAAGAGAAGAAAAAGAAGCGCTGCAGCGCTGGGGCGATATTGAGCAGCGTCTGACCGCCGAAAAAGACAAACGAACGCAGCTGGACACGTACGCTCAGGAATATCGACGCCAGATTACCAGCCCCGCCGACCAGAGTGTTGCTGCCGGACAAATACACAACTCTCTCGAATTTATTGGTCAGATAGAAACTGCTCTGGCGCAGCAGGACAACCAACTCAAGGAACTTGAGGCACTCAGTCAGCGTGCACGCGACGCCTATTTAGAGGTTCATTATAAAGCCGATGCGATGGAAAGTATGATCGATAAGCTCGAAGAAGAACATAAGCTGTCTATCAGTCGTGCTGAGCAGCGTGAAGCGGACGAGTGGGCAAACCGTCGTCGCTGATTATCCAAATCCTATATTTCTTGACTTTCATACCTTCATTCATTGATCTACAAAAAAAACGACACATCGTGTGGCAGCTCACAGATTGCCTACTAATCTTAAGGTCATGTCCATGACCGGAATAAAACCATGACCGACACCAGCCCAGTTAACTGCGGTAGTCGTCTGAGCATTGATCAGGCTGAAGCGCTCCTGGAGAAGCTTGAAACTGCTGTTCAGGCGGGAGGGGATGTTGTTCTTGATGGCAGTGAAGTGCAGTACTCGGATACAGCGGGTTACCAGCTTCTGATCAGCCTCCGAAAAACACTGGAAACTACGGGAAACAGCATTCAATGGCATGCGGTCTCTGACAATATCCGGGAGATAACGGGCTACCTTGGCCTCAAGCAGGCGATAAACCTGCCAGATTAATTATTCGTTTACTAAGAGGGAGTACTCCTATGACGAGTATTTTAGCGGTGGTCGATGATTCGGCATCCATGCGCCAGATGGTAAGTTTCACTCTGAAAGGTGCGGGCTTTGACGTACGCGAAGCGACTGACGGTGTGGAAGCGTTAGAAATCGCTAAAACGGAGAGTTTTGACCTGGTGCTGACGGACGTAAACATGCCGAATATGAATGGTATTGAGTTGGTTAAAAACCTACGTCAACTCGACAACTATAAGTTTACTCCGATGCTGATGTTGACCACAGAATCTGCGGGCGACATGAAAATGCAGGGTAAACAAGCAGGTGCGACCGGCTGGATCGTTAAGCCGTTTAACCCGGATCAATTGCTGAGTACGATCAAGCGCGTTCTGGGGTAAGCACATGAGTGTCGATCTGTCGCAATTTCATCAGGTATTTTTTGAAGAAAGTTTCGAAGGCCTGGACGTTATGGAAAGTGAGCTGCTGGATATGGACCCGGCAGATGTTGATGACGAGACCGTCAACAATATCTTCCGAGCTGCTCATTCGATTAAAGGTGGCGCGGGCACATTTGGTTTCATGCCAGTGTCTGAGTTCACACACGTTCTCGAAACCTTGCTTGACGAAATTCGCTCTGGAAAGCGCTCGATGGAGCCTCGCTATGTCGATCTGTTTCTGCAGTCGGTCGATTGTCTGCGCGGTATGCTATCGGATATGCAGGATGGTAATGATCCAGAGAAAGAGCGACCTGCAGAGCTGCGTAAAGAGTTTGAAGTTATTCTCGGAATGGAGCAGGACGCTGCGGATCCTGAAGAAGCCATGCCTGAGTCAGATGAGAAAGATGGCGGCTGGCTGATAGACGTTCAACCTCATACTGACATGTTAATGACGGGTAATGAACCCTTCAGAATGTTTCGTGAGTTACGCGAACTTGTCGGTGAAGATAACTTCGAAGTCACGGCCGATACCGACAATATCCCCGAATTGAGCAGCCTTACACCTGAAGAGTGTGTAACGAGCTGGCAGATTAAAGTGACAACCTCTACCCCGATAGACGACATCAAAGCGATTTTTGAGTGGGTGGAAGATGAGTGCGATCTGACGTATTCGCCTTTGACCGGTGCAGCAGAAACAGTATCAAAAAATCAGGACCAGCAGTCACAAGAGACACCAGCAACTGCATCTGAAGAAATGCCCGAGCAAGTGGCTGAAAAAACGCCTGAGAAAACACCTGTGGTCGTGGAGGCCCAGAAAACCGCTAAATCAGCTAAAGCCCCAAAAAAGGCTGTAGAGAGTTCGTCGATCCGTGTATCTATCGACAAAGTGGATAGCCTGATCAATATGGTAGGTGAGTTGGTAATTACTCAGTCGATGCTGGGCCAGCTCGGTCAGGACTTCGATTTAAGTCGACTGGCAAAATTGCAGGAAGGCCTGTCTCAACTTGAACAGAACACCCGTGAACTGCAGGAAAGCGTCATGAAAATACGCATGATGCCTATCAGTTTTGCCTTCAGTCGTTTCCCCCGTTTGGTACGTGATCTCGGCGGACAGCTTGGTAAGAAAGTGATTCTCGAAACTATCGGGGAGCAAACTGAGCTTGATAAAACCGTTATGGAGAAAATCAACGACCCTCTGGTTCACCTTGTTCGTAACTCTATGGATCACGGTCTGGAAACTACTGAGCAACGCATCGCTGCTGGTAAGTCAGAAGAGGGCACTATCACGCTCAATGCTTATCACCAGGGTGGAAATATTGTTATCGAAGTAGCTGATGATGGAGCAGGCCTGAACGAAGACAGAATTCTAAAGAAAGCGATAGAGAAAGGTTTAGTACCAGAAAACAACAACTTGACACCAGAGGAAATTCATAATCTGATCTTCCTGCCCGGTTTCTCTACCGCCGAGGCGGTGAGCGATATTTCGGGACGTGGCGTCGGGATGGATGTGGTCCGCC
>PDUK01000008.1 GCA_006212115.1 Thalassolituus sp.
CGCCGGATGCCGAAGGTTTCGATCCGCTGATAACAGATGTCCGAATCCGTCTCGGAGGCACGATGCCGGGAACGGATGAGGACGGCAGTCCTGAATTCAGCATTTTTTATCAAGTAAAGGTCAACTGAGGAGAACTCTATGAAGACCATCAGCAAAATTGCTCTGCTGACTGCCGGCCTGGCTGCTTCCACAGCTACCTGGGCTGCCGGTACCGATGCAGGTGCAATCATCACCAACACGGCGACCGCCACGTTTGATGATCCGACGACCGGTAACACTGGCAGCACGTCAGCAACAGCACCAGACATCACTGTTGCTGAGCTGATCAACGTTAACGTCACTGCAGAAAACACAGTACCTGTAGAAACCCAGCCGGGTGACGCAAACCAGGTATTGGAATTCACCGTAACCAACACAGGTAACGGTACCGAAGCCTTCACTCTGACCGCTGAAAACCTGGCGAGTGATGACTTTGATACAGAAAACGTGACTGTATACCTGGATACCAACAACGACGGCGTATTCAACTCTGGTGACCAGCCAGTAACTACTGACGTTGTACTGGACGCAGACGAGTCTGCAACCGTATTTATCGTAGGTAACATCCCTGCTACAGCAGCGACTGGCCAGCAGTCTGAACTTGAACTGACTGCAACATCTGCAACTCCAGGCGCAGCGACCTCTGCACCGGGCACACTGCTGCCAGGTCAAGGTACTAACACACCTGCTGGCGCAGTTGTAGGTACTGCTGTTACCGACACGGACACAGGTACTTTCGTCGTTGGCGCACTGATTGTTGACGCTTACGTTGACCTCGACAAGTCAATCGAAAGCCGTGTTGATCCATTCGGCGGTACAACTGACATCCCAGGCACTGTTGTGACTTACCTGATTACTGCAACTGCAGTAAACGGCGACGTGAACAACCTGGTGGTTGCTGACTCCATCCCACTGTCTATGACGCTGGTTCCTGAGTCGGTCACTATCGACGGCGCAGCAAAAACTGACGTTGCCGGTGACGACGAAGTCGACGTAGCTGGTTCAGATGTATCCGTAGACCTGGGCACTCTGACTGAAAACACAACAGTAGAAATCCGCCTGCAGGCTGAAATCAACTGATATTGAGGTGACTTATGCGCTTACTGACCACATTACTCCTGCTGCTGCCATTCTCGGCGTTCGCTACTGTCAGTCTGGAGTCACAACCCTACAAGGTAGTGATGACCGCACAGGAAGACGGAAGCATGGCGGAAGAATGGGTGGAAGCTGACAAAATCGCCCCCGGCGACAAAGTCGGCTACCGCATCACATATGTCAACACCGGCAGTGAGCCGGTCAGTGGCGTCACCATCAAGAACCCTGTGCCAGAAAACACCGTTTACATCATGAACAGTGCTAATGGTGCAGGAACCGCTATCACCCTATCGGTAGATGGTTCTCAGTTTGCTCCTGTGAGTGAACTGAACGTACTGGAGAACGGCAGCGTCCGTCCTGCTGGTGCAAAAGATATTGAAAGTATCCGCTGGATTGTTGATGCGCCTCTGGCGCCATCAGCAACTGGCTCTGTTGAATTTCAGGTCCGGGTTAAGTAATCCCAGGCTGGAGGTGAAGTATGAATAAGCACGTAAAACTGATCAGCCCTGTTGTACTGGCCACACTCGGTACACTGTCATTTCAGGTTCACGCCGCCGGAACAGCAGCCGGGACCACAGTGACAAATACGGCGATCCTGAACTACCAGATCAACGGTGTTGATCAGGATGCGGTTGAAGCTCAGGACGTATTCAACGTCGATATTAAAGTCGACTACGCCCTGACGCGACTGTTGACCACTGAACCCAATCAGACCTCCCTTGAGGCTGACAATGTCACCATCGCGGCGGTACAGATCACCAACGATGGTAACTCGCCAACCTCATTCACCGTTTCTGCGGCGAACGAAACCGGCACCACTCTGGACGTAAACGGTACGACGTACACCGATAACATCGATACCGGTACGACCTACAGCTACTACGTGGATGACCCGATTAACGGTACTCCGGGCGTACTGGATGCGGCCGACACCCTGTTAACCGGTCCTACTGCAGAAGTATTAGCCGATGAGACCATCACTGTCTTCGTTACCGTACCAAAGACGGAAGTCGATGGTGCTGACCAGGACGTAGCGCTGACCAGCGTAACCGTCAATGGCGTCGAATCCACAATCGACGGCACGACTTACGCTCTGGACACTGGCGATGGTGATCCGACCAATGGCTCAGTAGACGATGCAGCAATTGCTAACGGTGCGACCACCATTGAAGTTGTCTACGCCGATACCGGTGAAGACAACCAGGAAGTGCTGACCGATGCTCTGGTTCTGGTCTTCCCGAACCTGGAAGGACTGGGCAACCTGACTAAAGAGTCTGCTGTTATCAGTGATCCTCTCAATGGTACAGACAACCCGAAAGCCATTCCGGGTGCAGTTGTTGAGTACACCATCACGCTGACTAACACAGGTACAGCAGATGCGACCAACGTTGTGATCACCGATGCAATCCCAGCGGACACAACCTATGTTGCTGACAGCCTGCTGGTTGCAATGGACGGTGACACTACCCCTGTGGTCGTTGATCCAGCTATTGCAAGCTACGACTCAGGTACGGACACAGTGACCGTGAATCTGGGCACAGTCGACGGCGACTCTGATCCTGCTAATCAGGAAACCAACGTGATTACCTTCAGAGTAACTATCGACTGATGAGACCTCTGTATCCAGTAATAACAACCTCCGTACACCAGAGCATCCTGTATGCTCTGGTTGCTTTATTGTGTCTGGCGTTTACGTCGAACACATTGGCGGCTGTCACCCCAACTGGAACAGAGATCACCAACACTGCCGTTGCGACTTACTCGGTGTATTCCGAGACATACAGTCGCAGCGACTCCGCCACACTGACTACACAGGAAGTAAACCCGGGTCCTGTCGTACCGACCCCATCCAATATTCGTCTGGGACACCTCGACGATAACGGCACACCGCTGACCTTAAACGGCACAGAATTTGGCGATGGCCAGGGTAATTTCACACCGAATACAGATTTCACTGACGAAGATGGGAATACAGTAACCTTCCCTGCATCGGTGACCGTTTCTGATGACGAGTTTGGCTATCGCGCTGGCGAGCCCGTCATCATCATTGTTGAAGATCAGGACAAAAACCTGAATCCATCCCGTCCAGACACCATTGTTGTCAGCATCTCGACTCCGGACGGCAGCGACACCGAACAACTGACGCTTTTCGAAACCGGCGACAGCACTGGCATATTTGCAGCAGTTTTGCCTACACAAGACACCAATCAGGGCACGGTTCAATACGATGGCGTCCTTTCCGTGAAAACCGGAACCGAGCTTCTGGTCAGCTACACCGATCCGACTGACCCAAGTGACAGCGTCGCTGCACAAAGCGTATTTAACCCGGTCAGCCGGGTATTCAGCTCAAGCGATGGCAGCCCGATCAATGGCGTCAGCGTCACACTGATCGACGCAGACACCGGCTTGCCAGCAACCGATAAAGTATTCTTTGAAGATGGCGTAACGCCATACCCCGTCACAGTGATCAGTGGTCCGGTTCAAGGGCCAAGGGCAAGTGCCGTCGCTCCCGAGTTTCAGCCGGGCGAGTTCTGGTTCCCGTACGTCGAAGATGGCAACTACTACCTGGCGATTGAAGGCCCCAGTACGTTCCGAGTGCCTTCGGATCTCGATGATGAAACTCTGAGTAACACCATCAATGGACCATTTGAAGTCACTGGTATCTCGCGCGGTGAGACATTCAGCGTCAATAATCAGGTATTCCGCACTGACATAGGCGCAGACCCGCTCGACAACAGCCTGCTATTGAGCAAGCAAGCGGATATCAACGAAGCCGGTATTGGCGACAGCCTGAAGTTCACGATTACCCTCGTGAACAATGAAGTTGATGCGACCGACGTCACTCTGATCGACCAACTGCCCGCCGGTCTGCGCTATATGGAAGGCTCTGCACGCCTGAACAACGAGAAGGTTGATTTCGATATCAGTCGTGATGGTCGCACGCTGACCCTCCCGATCGCACAGATAAACGCGTTTGATCGCCTGCAATTAACCTACGTTACGCAGGTGACGGCACTAGCTAAAGGCGAGCTGATCAACCGTGTCTCCCTGAACGATGACGTACTCGTAGCAAATGACGCCAGCGCCAAGATCGTTATTCGCGACGAATTTTTCAAAGACAAAGCCCGCCTGTTCGGTCGTATTTACCTGGACGATTGTGAAGGCAACCAGGCATCCGTCGACGGTGTACCCGATATTCGCCTGTTTATGGAAGACGGTACTTACGTCGTCTCCGATGAGAACGGTGAATGGCATATTGAAGACGTCACCGCCGGCACTCACGTTGTTCAACTTGATACCGCGACTATCCCTCCATACATGGAGCTGATGGAATGTCCGCAGCGAGGCTTCCATGCAGGTCGTAACTACAGCCAGTTTGTTGATGTTCAGCCGGGCAGCTTCTGGCGCGTCGACTTCTTCCTGAAGATGCGTGAACCAGAGGTCGGCGAAATACGCCAACAGCTGGATCATCAATTGCTGGCGTTTAACGAAGAAGAAATGGAAAGCCGCCCGTACCGCTCTCCAGTTGATCACAAAGTCCGTTATCGCCTGACCCTGGATGGCAACGGCCTGCCATTGCAGAATGTGACTGGGATGGTCTCTCTGCCGCAAGGCGTGGTTTACGAGGCCGGCTCAAGTACGATGGATGGCCGTCCGGTAGAAGATCCGAGTGTGACCTACGGAACCTTGATCTACCGCCTGAATGACAAGCCTGAAGAATGGCAGAATGTCATAGAATTCAACGCTTATATCAGTGACCGCGCCCCGATGGGCGAACTGGTAACGCGTGCAGTGACTCGTTTCCAGGCAGGTGCCCAGTCGCCGCAGCAGATTCAGCCTGTCAGCACGTCTATTAAGCTGGTATTGCCACCTAAAGAAGAGGACGTAAAACCGGTCGTACCACCGAAGTTTGCAAATTTCTCAGATGTTCTGACTGAAGAAGACAAGCTGAATCTTGTTAATGTGATTGAAGCACTGAACGGCTTAGGCAATCTCGAGTTGAAAGTCGTGGGCCACACAGACAGTTCGCGTATTTCCAGCCGGGTACAGCATATCTTTGCCAACAACCAGGTATTGTCAGAAGCGCGTGCAGACTCGGTTGCAGACTTCCTTGCAACGGCGCTGGGTGTTCCGCGTTCACAGATTATTGCGGAAGGCCGCGGCCCATCTGAACCAGTCGCCAGCAACCGTACGGCAGAAGGACGAGCACTCAACCGACGGGTGGAAGTGAGAGTTCTTAATGCGGATGCTGTTATTACGCTGGCCAGTGCCGGTAGTGATATCAAAGTCGCTAAGGTTCAGTCGCTGATCCCAGGGCTGACAGGGTTAATGGCGACCGCAGCGGGCAATCCGGCGAAACTGCCGTCTGAGATGGCGATTCCTGAATACGACGAGACCTGGTTCCGCACTGCCCCAGAAGAAGCTCAGTGGCTCTGGCCACCACTGGATCGCAGCCCGTCAATTAGCTCGACCAAAGTAGCCGTGTCGCACTCTAAGAAACAACGTGCCACTCTGACACTGAACGGTAAGCCGGTCAGCGCGCTGAACTTCGATGGCAACACCAGCAGTAAGACGCGCGACCTGGTCATCAGCCAGTGGCGCGGTGTCGACCTGATGTCAGGCCCGAACCACTTCGAAGTCACCGTAATGGACACGTCGGGCAAGGTCGTAAAACGCATAAACAAAACCGTTCACTTTGCAGAAGCACCGGCGAAGGCAGAGTTCGTGAAAGACGAGAGTATGCTGGTTGCAGACGGTATTAATCCGCCAGTAGTCGCTGTGCGTCTGACTGACAAAGAAGGTTTCCCAATCCGTGCCAACGTTCAGGGACAGGTTGAGATCCTGGAGCCATACACGCTTTACAGCGAGCAACGCGAGCAGGAAATCAATCCTCTGACCGATATGCAGAAGCCAGCTTACCAAGTTGGTCAGAACGGCGTGGCACACATCCGTTTATCCCCTACCTTCCGGTCGGGCGAAGTCGTCTTGCGCTTCAAACACAGTAATGGTCAGACCGACGAAATCCGCGCTTGGTTGAAACCGAAAGAGCGTGACTGGATCTTTGTCGGTCTCGGTGATCTGGCAGTCGGTTACAACGCCAATGGCGGTAACAGCGAGTCCATGAAGGCTGCAGGCGTGGACGACAATATCTATCACGACGGCCGCCTCGCCTTCTTTGCACAGGGCCAGGTCTTGGGTGAGTGGTTAGTAACCGCGGCATACGATTCTGGTAAAGAGGACGCCGAACCGTTTGCCCGTCTGATTGAACCCGACCGTTACTACACACTGTACGGTGATGCCAGCCAACAACAGCTGGATGCAAGCTCTGCCCGGAAACTGTATGTCCGTGTTGAAAAAGAGCGCTTCTACACGGTATTCGGTGACATTGATACAAACCTGACAGTGACTGAGTTGGGTCGATACAGTCGTAAACTGACCGGTATTCAGACCGTTTATCAGGGCGACGTTGCAGAATTCTCCGGTTTTATCAGCCAGACCGATCAGGGCTTTATGCGCGAAGAAATTCAGGGCGACGGCACCTCAGGTCTCTATCGCCTGGATAACCAGCAGCTGGTACTGAACAGCGAGCAGGTTCGCCTGATCGTGCGTGACCGCTACCGCAGCGAGAATGTTCTCTCGACCACAACGCTGACACGTAACGTTGACTACGTCATCGACTACTCCGACGGTACGCTCTATTTCAAAGGCCCTGTCGCCAGTACCGATGATGCCTTCAACCCGCAGTACATCGTTGTTGAGTACGAAGTCGAATCCGACGGTGACCTGGGCTACATAGCCGGTGGCCGTGCTGGCGTGAAACTGCTGGACGACACAGTAAAAGCGGGTGTCACGACCATCACCCAAAATCAAAGTGGTGACGACCGCCACCTTCGCGCAGCCGATGCCTCGGTGACACTGGGCAAAACTGAAATCAAAGCGGAAGTCGCCCAGTCAGAGGAAGTAGTCTCAGGATCAGCTGAGACGTCGAATGCTCACCTGATAGAAATCGCGCATCGTGACGAATCTTTCGATGCCCGTGCGTATATCCGTAAGCAGGAAGAAGGGTTCGGCCTGGATCAGACTGCGGTCGGCGAGAATGACTTCCGCAAAGAAGGCATCGAAGGTAACTGGTACATCAACGACGACAACCGCCTGCAGGTGATGACGTTCCATCATCTGGGCCTCACCACGGGTCTGGATAGCTATCAGGCACAGACAGACTGGATTCATCGCCTCAGTGACAACCAGCAAGTGTCTCTGGGCCTGATTGCAGCGCAGCAGGAAAGCCTGGACAGCACTCTTTACACTGACCAGCTCAGCCTGGGCTACAGCCAGCGAGTGCTAAACAACCGACTGACCCTGAGTAGCCAGCTGCTTGCCAATATATCTGAGCGATCAGATGCGTTCGATCGCCTGCTACTGGGTGCTGACTACCAGCTCAGCCGCGATTACAGCGTGTTTGCCGAGCACGAGACCGGTTTCAGCAGTGATGCACCTGAGCGCACTATTATGGGCCTTCGTGCAACACCTTGGGCAGGTGCCCGCGCTGAACAAAGCTTTGAGCAGGTCGAAGTCGACGACAATTATCGTCTGTTCGCGGTTTCTGGATTAACTCAGGACTTCCTGCTGAATGAAAAATGGAGCCTCAGTGCAGGTTTTGAGCAGTCGAAAGATCTGGAAAACAGCGTGCCAGTCGAAGAGGCAACCACGGAAAACTTCCACGCCGTACACGCTGGCTCGGCCTTCCGCACTGATAGATGGCAGTGGAACAATCGCCTTGAATATCGTAACGGTAGCTCACTGGATAAGTGGGTCGCACGCAGCAACCTGTATCACCCACTGAACGATGCTCTTGCCGCTGGCGGCAGCGTCGACTGGTTTAATGAGTCAGGTGATGACTACTATGCAAATCAGCTCGACTTACGCTTTGATCTGGCACTGCGTCCACGCGTAGAACCCTATGCCCTACTCTGGCAGACACGCTGGGTACAAGACACGATTGGTGGCACCGGCAATCCGGATCGCACACGTAAGCTGATTAACAACGCTCACCTTAACTGGATGATCACGGACCGCGACCAACTGGCCGCACAGTATGGTATCAAGCGCGTACTGAATCAGTACGACAATGAAAACTACGCCTCTACCACCGACTTTATGGCTGCTGAATGGCGTCATCACCTCACCGACCGCTGGGATGTCGGCGCTCATGGACGTCGACTGCACGGCTACGAGGCCGGTCAGGTAAGTCACGGTGCGGGTCTGTCGGTCGGTTTCATTCCAGCAACCAACACTTGGGTAGGGCTGGGCTACAACTTCACCGGCTTTATCGACAGCGATTTTTCTGCGGCAAACTTCACAGCTCAGGGCGTGTACCTGAAACTGCGCTTCAAGGCCGACCAGGACTCTCTCGCAGCTCTACGCGCAGCCTTCCAGTAAACCCGTCATGCCCTATGGTGTGACGCAGGTCTCATAATGTCTCGAATAAGACACCCCTGACGGGGCTGCCATTTCTGCTTTAATACGGCTTACGTACGAGTAGCCCGGAAGGCAAGATGACCCAGCGCGAACAACTGATAGACGAACAGGGGCAACCACTTTTTGGTCGTTTCGACAGCCCAGTCAGTGATATTAATTTTCAGGATTACGACCTGCACACAGCCATGGGCAGACCCGTACCGAAGAAAAAACGCGATCAGCACTTCAATCAATTTCAGTTTGTTTCAATCGCGGCTGAGCCGCTGTTCATCGGACTCGCTATTGTGCGCTTGAGATTCGCAAGTCACGCTTTTCTGTACCTTTATGACCACGCAGCGGACATGTGGAAAGAATATCGCTTTACCCGCCCTTTCCGCCGTGGACTCCACTTTGGGCAACAACCCAATCAGGATATCGTCAGCTTCGTCAAAGGCCGTAACCGACTGACTATTAAAGCCAGTCAGCGTCCGGGAGTCCGCCAGATTAAAGTCAGCATGGCGGATGGCACATGCATTCGCGCCACAATAGACGAAAGTACCCACTATCTGCCAATGTCGGTATGCACACGCACAGGTTTTCATGGCTGGACTTACACACAGAAAAGTAATGCCCGCGTCTGTCAGGGTGAGGTGCAGTGGCAAGGTCGCCAATACGACCTCGAAAGCCTGAGAGCGTTAGCCGGTGTCGACTGGACTGGCGGCTACATGAGACATGAAACCAGCTGGAACTGGGCGAGTATTTCAGGTCGGCTGCATGACCAACGTAAAATCGGACTGAATTTATCCGCAGGTGTAAATGAAACTGGCTTCAGCGAGAACACGCTCTGGATTGATGGCGTCCCGACGGTTATGCCAGCGGTCCACTTTCAGTTTGACAGAACCAAACAACAATCAGGCTGGTCAGTCACATCACACGATAACCGGGTACGCCTTCACTTCGATCCCGTTGTGAACTACCACGACCATACCAATGCGATCATCGCCGCCAGTAATTTTCGTCAGCACCTCGGCCGGTTCAACGGGGAGATCGATTTGCCCCATGAGACCATCCATATCGAAGACATCTGGGGACTAGCCGAAGACCACTACGCCCGCTGGTAAGTGTCGCTCGAGATCGGACGTCAGGGCTTGATCGGCGGATCGATTATCTCTTGATCTATCATCACTGAGACAGCCTCTGCCCCACGAGTTCGCACGCCTGAAACCGAGCCCTGCCAGTCGCCAGGCTGAGCCATAGGTTGCCCCGTTAAGGAAACACGCGCGGTCACCGTCACCTCATCGACACTGCCTAAGTTCATGCCCTCTGCCATCGCTGTCGTGTTATCGAGGACAACCGTGTAGGGAAGATGTGACACCAATAAGCGCTGTACCGCCAGTGGCAGTGGTGGCCCTTCAGGTTGACGCGCAATCACAAAGACAAACGCCGTGTCCGGCACCGATGCTTTCGCCTCGTCACTCAGTGATACTTCGATGGCAATCCTTGACGGGATAAGAAAACGGACATCAACCGTTTCACCTTGAGCCTGTAGCTCACTGGCAGCCCGGGTAATACCATTCGCAATTGTTCTGGCTTCCATACTGTCCGCAGGGAGCTTTTCCCATACCCTGCGCCAGTGCTCTATCGATTCCCGGAAGTAACCCAACTCGTAGGCCATGATCCCGGCCAACCCGAGTGACTTGCGCTCGTCCGGCACTAATTCTATTGCTTGTTTCAGCGTGGCGTACATGCCCTCATCAGCACGACGTCCATTCGAAAAAAACTGAGCCTGAACCAGAGAGGTCATAATCGCAGCTCTATCCTGGGTACGATCCTCAGGCAATCGATCAAGCAAGCCAGCATAAACAAGCGCAGCTTCGCCATAGCGTCTCTCGGCTTCCAACAGACGCCCATGAAGGAAAACCCACTCAAGATTTTCCGGCTGGCGTAATGTCGCTTGCTCAAGTACGCGTTCCAGCTCAGTGTATTCTTCTGTCGCTAGGGCACCTCGAGTAGAGAGCTCCAACAACTCAGTCGCTCTGACCTCACTTCCTGCCCCCCAGCGCTGATACAAAAAAAGAATAAAAATAACGGCGAGCAATATCGCAACCAGCGCTCCGGAATAACGTAATCGCTTTCCAGAAACAGCTTCATACCCTGCTGCCTCGAGGTCACTCGCAAGAAGCTCCCGATCAAGCTCCAGCTGAAGTGCAGCCCGCTGCGATTCAGGTACATCCTGAGCTTCTAACTCTGCCACACGAAGACGATAGAGACGTACGTTTTCCTCTCTCTGACTCGCCGGTTTCGTCAGCTTCAGTCGACGGACAGCTGGGTAGAAAAACACCAGCAATAAAACCACTATCAGAGCAACCAACAACCCCAGATTCAATTCACTCATGTCTTATCCTTGTCGAGCTTCTGATATTGATCGTCAGGGTTTTCATTGGCAGATTCACTGGATTCCCTTTTGAGTGACTCCAGTCTGGCCTGTTCCTCTTCCGTCAGCTCTGCTATCCCTGCGGCCTGATGTTGACGAGTACGGCGAACCAGCGCGAGGCCAGCCAAGAACAACAGCAGCGGCCCAAGCCAGAGCAGAACTGTGTCCAGCCGAAATGGCGGCGTGTAACGTACAAAATCTCCGTATCGGGCAACCAGATAATCCACTACTTCCTGATCGCTTTTTCCATCCTGCATCAGTTCGTACACCTTATTACGAAGGTCTGCGGCAACCGGTGCATTGGAGTCTGCCAGATTCTGATTCTGACACTTCGGACAGCGCAATTCTTCGGCAAGGGCGGCGAAACGCTCTGCATCTTCTGGATCATCAAATGGATATTTATGGCCATCAATGACAGCAGAAGCCGCGGTGGACATTGCGAGCACAAACAAGGCAGCCATTACACGAATCATTTCAGCCCCCTGAATGTTTCGCCCAAGGTTTCCCAGACAACCGGATTAAGATCACCAATATGTTTCGCTCTGATCACACCAGTTGAATCAATCAGAAAGGTCTCTGGGGCGCCATACACACCCAACTCGATACCCAACGAGCCGTCGGGATCAGATAAGTTATATGCGTAGGGATTTCCATAATCGGCCAGCCACTGACGCGCCTTATCCAGATCGTCTTTGTAGTTAATACCGATAATCCGGATGTCTTCGTCAGATAGCGCATTTAAAAAAGCGTGCTCGGCCTTACAGGTAGGACACCAGGTAGCCCAGACATTTACTAGAGCAGGCTTCCCCTCAAGATCGGTCGTCGTCAGAATCCGACCGTCTTCAACAACACCCAACTCGAATTCAGGGAAAGGTTGCCCGATTAAGGGCGACGGTAAACTGGATTTGTCTTCAATCCCCAAGCCAACCCAAAAGACCACGGTGATCGCAACAAACACAGCAAACGGAAGAAATAATAATCCGCGGTTCATGCGACACTCTCCTGATGTTTGCGGACACGACGGTAGCGTTTATCCAACATTGCCAGACCACCACCAACGGCCATCAGAATCGCGCCTAACCAAACCCAGCGCATGTAAGGTTTGATCTGCAGCCGTATCCCCCAGGCACCATTCTCAAGAGGTTCGCCCATAGATACATACACATCCCGGAACAGACCGCCATCAATCGCCGCTTCCGTCATGATGCTGCCACGAGCATGATAACGACGTTTCTCAGCCGTAAGCTGGCCGGGTTTGCGCCCTTCGTGATAGAGATTAAAGCGCGCCGCCTGAGACAGATAATTAGGCCCTTCGATCGTGCCCGACTTAACAAATTCAAACTGATAAGCACCCAGGGTTTCGACTTGCCCCGGTGACATTCTGACCGAGGTTTCCAGACTGAAATTCGACACCATTGTCACACCGACAATAGTGACGGCTACGCCTATGTGAGCCACGATCATCCCTGCGTAACCAGCTCCAAGCGCAGTCACACGTGCGAATTTACCGCCAGTCTTGCTGATGACATCGATCAAAGTCGCCAGCATCAGCCAGAATGCCACACCAAGACCGATTAACACCGATACTTCCAACGCATCCGTTAAAACAGCAACACTCAACACAGCAAAGATAAGTGCCAGTACGGCGGCAACCCAGAGACTGCGCCACAATCGTGTCACAGTGTCAGACTTCCAACGCACGCCAATACCAACACCCATCAACAATGCCAGCGCTACGGAGAGCGGGACGAACATACTGTTAAACCAGGCTTCGCCCACCGACAGTTTTCCGAGCCCCATAAAGTCGTATACAAGTGGGTAAAGTGTTCCGGTCAGAATCGCCAACGCCATGACGACAAGCAGCAGATTATTTAATAACAGAGCCGTCTCCCTCGACAGAGAGCGGTAACGTCCGAAAGAGGCAACCACTGGTGCCTTAATCGCAAAGAGCAGCAACGAGCCGCCAACGCATACTCCCAGTAATGCAAGAATGAAGACACCCCGGTCAGGGTCAGACGCGAATGCATGAACTGAAGTCAGCACCCCAGAGCGCACGAGAAACGTCCCCAACAAACTCAACGAGAACGCAAAAATTGCCAGTAACACTGTCCAACTTTTAAATAAGCCGCGTTTCTCGGTGACTGCGAGGGAATGCACTAACGCAGTGGCCACAAGCCACGGCATCAGAGAGGCATTTTCCACTGGGTCCCAGAACCACCAGCCACCCCAGCCCAGTTCGTAATATGCCCACCAGCTACCCAATGCGATGCCAATCGTCAGAAACACCCAGGCCGCGGTCGTCCATGGGCGTGACCACCGGGCCCAGGCCGCATCCAGACGTCCACTCATCAGTGCCGCGATGGCAAACGCAAATGCAACAGACAGGCCCACATACCCCATATATAGGGTCGGCGGGTGGACGATCAGACCAAAGTCCTGCAGTAATGGATTCAGGTCGGCCCCTTCTAGCGGCGCGCTGGGCAGCACACGAGCGAAGGGATTAGAGGTTTCCAGAGTGAACAGGATAAAACCTACAGATACCATCCCCATAACGGACAGCACTCTCGCGACCATGTCCAATGGCAGAGAGCGACTGAACAAGGCTACGGCTGCGCCCCATCCACCCAACATTGTGATCCAAAGTAATAACGAGCCCTCATGCGCCCCCCACACAGCACTCACCTTATACGGGACAGGCAGCAGGGTATTGCTGTTCGCAGCGACATAGGCAACGGAGAAGTCATCAAGTAAAAAACAGCTCGTCAGAAAACCAAGACTCGCCAAGAGAAAGACCGTCTGGCCAACCGCGAGCGAGCGAGCATAGCCCATTAACCAGGGCTGACGTAAATGCACTCCGGCCAATGGAATCAGCACCTGAAAACAGGCAACAACAAAAGCGGCTATGAGGGCAAGCTGCCCCAACTCAGGCAGATACAACAACGACGTAGATGGCATCAGTCAGCCACCTCTGGCGAAGCCGGTGATTGGTTTGCTTCCGGTGATGCCTCCGACTGCCGGGCATTCGCTTCTTCGAGAGCCTGCATAACTTCCGGCGGCATATAATTCTCATCGTGTTTCGCCAGCACCTGGCTCGCTGTAAACAAGCCGCTCTGATCTACACTCCCGAGGGCGACAATCCCCTGCCCCTCGCGAAACAGATCAGGCAGGATACCATCGTAAAAAATCGTCACTTCTGACTGGCCGTCCGTGACATTGAAGCGCACTCCTAACCCGACAGAATCACGCTGGACGCTGCCCTCGACCACCAGACCACCAGCGCGTATCGTCTGTCCGGGCTCGGCCTCACCGTTGGCAATTTGTGTGGGCGTTTTGAACAGATTAATGCTCTGCGACAACGAGTACATCGCCAAGGCAACTGCCACAAATACAGCGGCAATCATCGCCAGAATAAGCAGCAGCCGTTGCTTACGTTTTGGATTCATTATTATTTTTCTCACGACGTAAACGTTGCGTGTGCTCCCGCAGAAGTCGGCGTCGACTTCGGACGGGTTCGATAACAACAGCAGCAATAACACATGCTGTCAGCCCATATGAAAGCCATACATAGAAACCATGCTTGCCCATCGCGATAAACTCGCTAAAAGAGCTGAACTCCATCAGAACTCCAGTACCTTGCTTAACCATTGTCGCTTGCGTTCATGCCAAAGTATTTCGTTGCGGGTACGCAACACAATCATTAACAGCAGGAACACATAGGCTGTACCGATCATAATCAACAATGGCCACAGCATATCAGGATGCATTGAGGGTTTTTCGGTTAACTTCAGAGTCGCCGGCTGATGCAAGGTGTTCCACCACTCTACCGAGTACTTGATGATGGGAATATTCACCAACCCCACCAACGACAGAATGGCGCCCGCCCGATAACCAACGTCTGAAGACTCAATCGCCTGCTGCAGAGCCATGACACCGAAGTAGAGGAACAACAAAACCAACATGGATGTCAGGCGCGCATCCCACATCCACCAGGTTCCCCAGGTAGGCTTTCCCCAGATTGCACCTGTGACCAGGGCGATAAGGCAAAACGCAGTGCCCACCGGGGCTATGGCTCTGGCTATCCAGGCTGCCATTTTTCGTTGCCAGATAAGATACGCAGCCCCAGAGACCGCCATCATAATGTAGGCGCTTTGTGCCACTAATGCTGCGGGTACATGGATATAGATAATCCTGAAGCTGTTGCCTTGCTGGTAATCAGCAGGCGCAAATAACAGCCCCCATACCAGTCCGGTCAGCGCCCCTGTAATAGCCACGGCAGACAACCAGGTCACCCAGACAGAGGATTGTTGATAAAACCACTTTGGTGAGGCGAACCGGTTATAAAACTGAACGACTTGTTGCCACATAATCCCTACCGCAATCCGTTTAACTTAAGCGCCGCCGACGATGCCCACGGCGTTAAAGCCAGTGCCAGCGAAAGCATCGCACCTAGCATGGCAAGCTCGCCTGTGTAGGGTAACCCCAGACTGGCTTGATATACCGCTCCGGCTGCAAAAATCAGTACCGGAACATACAGCGGCAGTATCAGTAACGCCAGCAACAGGCTGCCTCCTCCGATTCCTGCTGTGAGCGCCGCACCCACGCCACCCAGCAAACTCAAGACAGGAGTTCCCAGTGCGAGGCTCAAAAATAAGGCCAGATAGGCAGAGTCCGGCAAGTGCAACATCACTGCCAGCAAAGGAGACAACAGCGTTAACGGTAAACCGCTGATGCACCAATGCAACAGCGCTTTGACCAGCGCCAAAGCATATAGAGGTTCTCCCGATGCGTGCCAGAGTTCAAGCGAGCCATCCTCCACATCGGCGCGATACAACATATCCAACGACAGCAGAGTCGCCAGCAATGCGGCAACCCAGACAACGCCCCCTGCGATGCGGGACAAGAAGTCTGGCTCAGGCGCGACCGCCAAGGGAAATAACACGATAACCATCAGGAAGAACGCGAGTGGATTCAGCCACTCTCCGGGATTGCGTGCCGCAAGCACAGCGTCCCGGCGGAGCGTCGCTAGCATCAGCTTCATACGCCCCCTCCCAACACCAGCTCGGACTGAGTCGATACTTCTGTAAGGGCATGGTGGCTGGTAATAACGACAGCACCTCCGTGCCCGATATGATGGCTGATCTGCTGTTCCAGCCACGCTATTCCAGCATGATCCAGGGCGGTGAAAGGTTCATCAAGAATCCATAACGGAGCCTGACTGATGACCAGGCGCGCCAGACCGACACGACGCTGCTGACCGGCTGACAGCTGAGCACAAGGGGTATACTCGTACCCTGCCAGAGACACGCTCTCCAGTGCTGCCTCAAGCGCTTCGTCGCCGGGCGACTCCATAGCGCACAACCATCTCAGGTTCTCCATCGCGGTCAAAGGCTTCTTCACGGAAACGGTGTGTCCTTGATACAGTCGCTCCCGCGCATATTCCGGATAAACAGATTGGATCTCACGGCCTTTCCAGCGTACTTCTCCAGAAAACTCCCGGTTTAGCCCAGCCAGAAGACGCAACAGCGTCGTTTTTCCTGATCCGTTTGGCCCGACAACCTGAAGAAGCTCACCGCCTGTAATCTGAAACGCCAGACGCTCAAACAGCACTCTGTCGTCGCGTTCGCAAGTAATGTCATACGCGTTCAAACACAGTGTTTGAGTCTTCGATGTTCCCGTCATCCTTACCCCAATCGTTACCGCTACAGAGATTGTTCTGCACGGACTTTTTGCCCATTATAACTAAACAAGCACAGCGCAGAATGACCCAACGCTTCCTTAGCCTGTAAAGACCTGCGCTCAGAGGCCGATAGATAGTGATATGAAAACACCCGATCTCTCGCTGATTCAGTCTGCACTGCAGAAAGCCGCATTGACACAAGAGACGTCCTCATCAGGACGGCAGCGCAACAGCACCGAATTTACCGCTACCGTCACCGATGTACGCCCAGCGCCCTCCCAATCGTCAGGTCGGAATCGGCAAGGCTCTGCGGACATTTCAACACGCTTTCTGGTGACTGTCTCAGACGGCAAAAATACGCTGACGCTTAATAGTGAGCAAAAACTGCCCGTCGGTGTATCCCTTCGACTTCAGAGCACCAATACTGAACCGCCACAAGTAATTATAAAAGGTACTACCACCGCAAACGGCAACGCTGGTGTGGGCTTGCCCCCCGTGCCTTCGCCATCTCAACTCGCGTCCAATGGGCTGACGCAATCTTTGCCAGAATCGTCTCTGGCCGCTCAGTTACTTCGTGCGGCCGCGCGCCTGCAACAAACGGCTCAGGGACGGCTTGATACCGTCAGCCCTGGAACAACACTCCCAGCGTCAGTGAAGGCGCTGCTAATGTCCAGAGCGGGCATGATGCTCACTCAGACAGCGACAACAGACGGAAACCCTCGAAATCTTCAGGGCATTCAGTTTGTTAATACGACGCAGACAAACTCCAGCCAGGTAAACAATCAAGCCTCCCCGACTGCGCAGACAAGCACGAATACAGCGAGGTCAGGAGCGTTCAATCACTCCGCGACGACTCCAGATTATGCGGCTTTATTAAAGGCTCTGACCGGAGATCTTACTCGAGCAGTATCGCCGGGTAACAATCCCTCAGGCAGCATCAACAGTGACCCAACTCTGTTGCAAGCAATTCAGACCTTTACCAATCGCCTGCCTGCAGCCTCGCAACTCGGCACTGCGGCTGGCGTACGTCAGGCCGTGCAGCATGCTCCTTTCCATCACGAAAGCTCAATGCTGCGTAATGCCGCGGGCGTTCAACAAACAAGCAATGCGGGCTCTTCCGACTCGGTCGGTTCTGTGTTCAAGACATTGTGGGGACGCCTGGCTCCCTCATCTCAGATTTCCCAAGGCTCGCAGGGTTCACAAGTCTCGGGACAGGGAACCGGCTCACCACCTCCGACACACTCAGCGGGAATGCAGTCTTCGCCTGCAGTCAGCCTGCGGGAGGCCATGCAGACACTCGGCAAGCAGCTCTCGACACACAGCGTCGAATCTCCCCGCGCCGCGGGATCAATGCTGGAGGCACAAGCTCTGCTGAATATACTGGCTGTCGGCGCCGCCCCGGCAACCGCAACGGGAGAGGCAGGGTCGCTTGTTACCACTGATAACCTCAAAGGGTTGATGCTTCTGTTAATGGGGCGACTGGGCGGTAACCTATCTGTTAGGGATAACAGCCTAGGAGGAAGTTCTAACGCCAAGACCCAAGCCCAGACACACACCCAGAGCTCTGGAAACACATCAGCCAGAGCATTTTCAGGCCTCTCAAGTGATGATGGCCTAAGGCCTGAAACAATACGATTACTGCAGACTGCCCTTGCTCAGACAGAATCAGAACAAGTCAGGCTGATACAGACTCAGGATACCAGCCAGTTCCAGATCCCCTTACTATGGCGGGACATGACTGAACTGAGACAAGCACTGCTGAGTGCAAAGCGAGACGATCACAGCGACGCCAATGGAAAAACCAGTGAGCGTAAGTCCCGATGGCAGATCACCCTGCACTTTGACCTCGATAACCTAGGGCCACTGGATATAGAGCTCGACCTCTGCCCTCCTGCAGTGGCCGCCGTATTCTGGTCAGACACACCCGCCACCCTGAGTGAGCTGAATACAGCACTGCAGCCACTTCGAGAAACACTGACCGCGCTGGGCGCAGAGGTGGGAGAATTAAAGGCAAGGCACGGACGTAAGCCGCCGGGGGCACAGCCCGTTGTGCGCCACTCATTGGTGGATATACACACATGACGATTCCAGAGCATCTATTAAACGCCACCGAAGCCGTAGCGCTTTCCTACGATGGAAAAAGCGCCCCCCATGTCAGTGCCAGTGGAGAGGACGACCTGGCGCAGGCCATTATCTCACTGGCCATCGCGCATAAGGTGCCTGTCTATGAAAATGCGGAACTGGTCACTTGGCTTGGCCAGCTGGATATTGGCGAAGAGATACCAGAGCAGCTGTATCAGGTGATTGCTGAAATTCTGGCATTTGTCTATCGATTAGAGGGACGGGTTCCCGGCCAAGGCTGATTATACGGCGCCTTCGGCCTGATGTTCGAGCGAAGCCAACAACCAGTCAATATGCGTTTCCACCACATCATCCGGAATCAGATCGACACCAGACAGTAGCTTTGGCAATGCCTTGTAGTAATAGGTATCGATCAGTCCGTGCAACGACGAAACAAAGAACAGGGCCAACTGCTTTTGTCTCGCGACTGGCGTAGACGCAATCGCAGGGACGGCGTCTGCCAACATAGATAACAGGTGGGATTGCCACTCTTCAGCAAGACGATCAACCTGCGACAACACGTCACGGTCAACGACTTCAGGGTCCGCTAATGTCATGCGCGGCGGCTGGAACATCAGCTGATAATATCCGGGCACACGCTGGGCGAACTGAATAAGATGACCTGCGAAGTTGAACAGCGCAGAACGCGGCTCAAGGTGGAGACTCATCTGCTCATTGATGTCCTGAAACGCCATTTCAAAACCCCGTCTGCGCGTATAAACAAACAAGGTTTCTTTATTCGGAAAGTAGTTGTAGATGTTGCTAGCGGTCATACCGAGTTGCGCGGCCAGCTTACGCATGGAGAGATGGTGAAAGCCAACGTCTGCCATTACATGAGACGCACTATCCATAATACGCTCTCGTTGAGCCGCAATTTCTTCCGGTGTAAATGGCTTCTTAGGCATAACTCACCCCATATGCTCCAATCATGTACGCATGGTTATTAGTATTTTCGCTGCACAGCATGTACATCAGGCAGTCTTCTCTGTACCGCCTCAGAAGGCGACTATAAAACGATCAATCACCCGTAAAATCAAGGCCATTCGAGGCCTATATTCATCAATACCGGTCATATTAGTCGACTTACATGCCGATCAGGGGCGACTCTGTATATTTTATTGACCTGACGCAAGTGGCTACATCGCCGTAGCCCGTTTAATAGACAGACGCCGTATGCACTGCTGATGGTCGTAACACTTGGTTGTCGCAGCGCCTTATTATCACAGCAGTTGGCATTACAGCAGTTTGCTATCACAGCAGTCTGTTCAACAAGTATTCACTTTCACTGTGAACTCTTTGGTTATTCAATAAACGGGCCAGATATATGTCATCGTCCATTCAGTGGGACCCACTTATGATCCAGCGTTATGATCAAGCTGGACCACGCTATACCTCATACCCCACAGCTATGGAATTAAACCCAAGAGTGGACCACGCTCTTGAGCAGCGATTATTGAAAACGCCCGGTGAAAAACCACTATCTCTGTATATCCACATCCCATTCTGTCGGGAGCTTTGTTATTACTGTGGATGCAATAAGATAGTGACACATAGTAACGAACGCGCCGCGACTTATGTGGCCAACCTTTACCGTGAGATCCAGTTAAAAGCGGCAATGCTTGCCCATGAGGGAACGGCGACCCCAAAAGTGGTTGAGCAGATTCACCTGGGGGGTGGCACTCCGACCTTTTTGTCAGATGCTCAGCTGTACGATCTGATGACGACACTCAGGCGCCATTTCCGACTCTCCGAGCTCTCAACACGTGACTTCTCCATCGAGATTGATCCCCGCAGTCTCCGCGAGAATACCTTAAAGGTGCTGCGCGAGGCAGGCTTCAACCGATTGAGCTTCGGTATTCAGGACATGGATATACGTGTACAAACCGCCATTAACCGGATTCAGCCCGCATCACTGATAGAAAAGGTCATGCGCGAGAGTGGCCAGCTGGGATTCCGCTCAATTAATCTCGACTTGATTTACGGCCTGCCTTATCAAACTCTGGATTCATTTGCAGCTACCCTACGGCAGACCATAGCGCTGCGCCCAGAACGCGTCTCTGTCTTTAACTATGCTCACCTACCAGAGCGCTTTCGTTCCCAACGCCGCATCGACCCACGGAGCCTGCCGGACGCTCAGGAAAAACTGGCGTTAATCGGACTTGCGATCCACCAACTCACCGAAGCCGGCTACGACTACATAGGAATGGATCACTTCGCCCTGCCTGAGGATGCCTTGTCGCAGGCCCAGAAACGCGGCCGATTGCATCGCAACTTTCAGGGATACACCACGCATGGCGACTGCGACCTGATTGGCTTTGGAGTTTCTTCAATCAGTCAGATAGATAACGCAATATTTCAGAACACCACCGATATCAGACTCTGGCAGAGCGCGATAATGTGTGGCGATCTGGCGACAGCGCGCCAGTGCGTAGCGACCGGAGATGATCAACTTCGACGCGAAGTCATCATGGGCCTGCTGTGCCATCAGAATATTGCTTTTGAGGATCTGGATCGTAAGTTTCAGATCGACAGTCGTCTCTATTTCCGCTCCGAACTCGAAAGCCTGCTCCCTATGGCGCGAGATGGGCTAGTCGATATCAGCGCAGAGAAGATCACGATCACCGAGACCGGCCGAGTATTAGCCAGGCAGATATGCATGGTATTCGACAAATATCGGAATCAAGCCAAATCGAGCACGGCAGCCTTCTCACGCGCTATTTAAGGCGTGTCTGGCTGCCACAGTTGCCAGTGGTAGTTACGGTACACCAGATAGACCGTCGCCTCGAAGGGCTTGTCACGAGACTCCAGTGCACGCCGGATTCTGCGCACCTTCTTCATCTCAGGCTGCGACGTCCAATCTGCCAGCTGGTCGGCGTACCAGCGCAGGTGTATTTCTACAAACCACTCCCCGTCGCGCTCAATCGGATCGGTCATGGTAAGGATAGAATGCAGGCGACGACGACCGTACGCGGTCCCTTCCGAAACGCCTCCTTGCCAATCATACAACCAACTGAGGACCACCCGTTTCCGCCCATTGCCGATGGGTTCGGTCGTAATTTGTCGCTCACGGGTCACCATACCGTCCTCGTACAGTGCTGACAGATAACTGGCCTCAGCGCTCTTATCTGTCTGCAATACGGCCAATGGCAATTCGACGGGTTTCCAATATAACCATTGCCCAGCGTAATCACGATTCAGAACCTCTACAGCCGCATCCTGGTTAATGTAGGGCACGGCGTGAGAAAGACCGCTCAAAAACAATAAAAATATCTGTAACAAAGGTTTCATAATTACCTCCATGCACTTAGGATAGCCGCTCTCCGGCGTTTGGGTGCGAAAGCCCCAACCAAGCATGGAAATGTCATCCCATTGTCACAGAACTGTTATAAATTCCGGCGTGAAAAGAGATTCAGGAAAGCACATGGCACAATCTAATGCACAATTGAGCATCAGTCCGCTCGAGAGTGGCCTCGTGGCCCGCATTACTGATGATCCGCGTGAAATCCGTCAGGCTCTGGAACTACGTTACCGTGTCTTTGCAGAAGACATGGGCGCAGAGGTGGAAGGCGCAGATCTAGGTATCGATAAAGATCGATTCGACGACATCTGCCTGCACCTGATAGTGAAAGACAACGACACCGACGCTGTCGTGGCTTACAGTCGCATCCTCACTAACGACCTGGCAACCCGCGCTGGCGGTTTTTACTCATCGACGGAATTCGACCTGAGCAATGTTCTGCAACCGGGCAAGACCTACATGGAAATCGGCCGGACCTGTGTCGATCCTGATTTCCGAAGCGGCGCAGCAATTGGGTATCTTTGGGGATTCCTGGCTGAATATCTCGAAGCCCATCGCATCGACTACCTGATGGGATGCTGTTCTATCCCGGTACAAGGTGGCTACGAAGAAGCCAACGCCATTATGAATCACCTGCGCGAAAAGCACATGACTGACGCCACGATGCGCGCGGAGCCAATGATTCCTGTCCCCTTCGTGGCAACCTCACTGGATGGCAAAACACTGATTCCTTCACTGCTTAAGGCGTATCTGAGAATTGGTGTGAAGGTCTGTGGTGAGCCCTTCCTGGATAAAGACTTTGGTGTTGCTGACGCCATGATCCTGCTGCGTCGGGAAGATATGAACTACCGCTTCCTGAGCCGTATTCTACGCGGTTAATAACAAATGATGACGGGCTACTGTCCTCTGTAGCCCTGACTTGTCGTCCTGAATCGGCACCCTGAATTGCAGCCCTGATTCTAGTCTGAGTTTTCCGAACCCTTTCAGTTAGTCATCAAAGATCGCACTGCGGCAAGATCGACCGTCTCACTGAACCGATTACGACCACCTGATTTAGCTGCATATAAGGCCTCATCAGCGGCTTCAATCAAGGATTCCATTGAGTCCGCACTGGACGGCTCTGCCCAGGCCAGCCCCATACTTACAGTCACAACCGGACTGGTATCGGACGCTTCGTGTGGGATCGAAAGTGATGCCAAAGCGGATTGTATGCGCTCTGCGACCACTTTCATTCCCTCGAATTGGATCGAGGGAAGAACAACTGCGAACTCTTCGCCACCAAATCGCGCGACCAGGTCACGAGGGCGCTGAGCCTGCTCCTTGATCGCCTTAGCGACTTTGCGCAGGCAGTGGTCGCCATCAAGATGACCGTACTGATCGTTGAACGCCTTGAAATGATCAATATCCAACATAATGAGGCCAATATTGCCACCTTCACGCTTCGAGCGTAGCCATTCAGCACGCAGGAAATCATCAAAATAGCGACGATTGGCAATCCCCGTCAGGCCATCCGTTACCGATAAGGATTCCAGTCGCTGAAGTTCCTTACGTGCCGCCAGTAACTGTGTGATACGAATACGGCATAACTGCGAATTCAGTGGCTTACGCAGATACGCGTCCGCTCCGGCACCCAGTGAAGAAATCTCAACCTCGTCGTCGTCCGGGCCCATGACAATTAGAGCGATATCTCGCGTTTGAGGGTCGTGCTTCCAGTAATGACAGAAACGCGACAACTGCTGCCCGACAAAACTTTGATCAACAACCAGCAGGTCAGGTTTACGCTCGGGCTGGTCAATCCAGTAATCGAGTTGTTCCTGATTCATAGCACTGACTAGGGACATCCCCTTACCCAGTGCCTCACCCAGTTGCGCTTGCACAGACAGGGTTTCGTCTGCGATTAAAATAATTGGTTCTGTAGCCATCGTTCGGTATCCCGACCGTTATCCAGTGAGAATATTATCGACCAGCATATCGGATTCTTGCGGCTTAGTAATAAAATTTAACGATTAATTACTGGACGCCAGTTAAATTAAAAGTTAGCTATATTTTATCGTCAGTTTTCCGTCAATGTTTTCCTGTATTGCCCTACCTGAATGAAGCGCTTCCTCTTTCAGGAGGCCAATGTAATCGCCCTATCTGCGACATTCCGCCGAAACTGATACACTCTGTAGAACTTTTAACTCTCATTTTCCCGGAGTCAGTGAGCGTTTTATGCAACGACCTATGCAATCAGTCCGTTCGGTTGTCCTTATTCTCATCAGTATGTCCATTCTCTGGATACAGGGGTGCAGCAAGCAGCCTGACCTGATTACCGACTTTGAAGCCGACAAATCTGTCGTCAAAGCGACCCTGCCCGACTTCTCCCGCTACACCAACACCAAAGAGAAGAAAGCGGAATTTTTTGCTTTTATGGAGCGTCTGACACACGAAGCCAACCGCGAAATCATGGTAGAGCGCAACGCACTGAAAGCGATTAAAGAATTCGGCGAGTACGACAAAATGACACCAGAAAATGCCGCCTTTCTGGCGCGTCTGGCTAAAAAGTATCGCCTTGATGACATCACCCCAACGGCCAAACAGGTCGAGCGTCTGCTGGTTCGGGTCGCGCCTGTAGCGCCCTCTCTGGCCATGGCTCAGGCTGCAAATGAGTCCGCGTGGGGCACCTCCCGCTTCGCTAAAAAGGGTAACAACCTGTTTGGTCAATGGTGCTTCAGTAAAGGCTGTGGCATCGTCCCTGAAAGTCGCGCAGAGGACGCTTCTCACGAAGTCGCCGCGTTTAAAACCCCCTATCAGAGCGTGCGCAGTTACATGCTCAATATCAACCGACATGATGCCTATCGTCAGTTGCGCCGAATCCGTGCAGAAGCGATGCAGAAACAAGGATTCGCCTCGGGAACAGCGCTGGCCGGAGGCCTGGAAAGCTATTCAGAGCGTGGGCAGGAATACATTGATGAAGTCCGTAGTATGATCCGTTTTAACAAACTCGGACGCTTTGACCACCCTGAGCCGGTCGGGTCATGACATCGTCATATATGCAGGCCACCCTGACACGACATCACTGGTTAGCATTGAAAAGACGCCGCCTCCATGGCGACGTTGTCTGGCTGTCAGAAGAAGGCTTAACCCTGGTCAGCGAGGGACGCCTGCCGGTTGGTGCTCGCGTGCATCTCACCCTGCAGACTCAGGAACACAGTCTGAATGGTGTACCTGCGCAAATCGTAAGAGCAGAACCCGGTATGAATGGTACTCGATACAGTCTGCGCTTCCATAAGCAAAGAGTTATCGACCAGGGGGGCACGGTCACCTTGCAGCTGTTGAGCTACCTCGCACAGAATTTCAAACAGTAACGTCAGAACTGACAGAAGGAACTCACCGATGGAACGTTCGGTACTTGTGGTTAACTGCGGCAGCTCTTCGCTGAAGCTCGCGCTTTACCCTGATCCAAATGCCACCCAGCCCACCATTGAAGCCAGCGCAGAACGACTGGGCACAGACAAGGCGTCACTTTCAGCCTCAGGCCTGATATCACTCGACCAGACGGGCGCAATGAATCATGAAGAGGCACTCAGAGCCTTTATTTCAGCAGCGGAAAGTGAATTACAGCATCTCGCAGGCATTGGCCATCGGGTGGTCCATGGCGGAGAAACCTTCGTCGACAGCACCCTTCTGACCAACGACACCATCGAACAACTGGAAGCGGTTTCGGGTCTGGCGCCACTTCACAACCCGATGAACCTGATGGGCATTTCATTGTGTCAGGAACTGTTGCCGGGCATTGAACAAGTGGCAGTCTTCGATACTGCGTTCCACCAGACGATGCCCGAGCAGGCCTGGCTTTACGGTGTACCGTACGAGTGGTACGAGCAGTTTGGCGTTCGCCGTTACGGCTTTCACGGCACCAGCTATCGGTTCGTCGCGGCAGAAACCGCACGCCGTATGGACAGCGAGGCAGACGATCTCAACCTGATCGTTGCACACCTTGGAAACGGCTGTAGCGCCTGCGCCATTCGTCAGGGCGTATCCGTTGATACCACCATGGGACTAACGCCACTGGAAGGCCTTATCATGGGCACCCGCAGCGGTGACGTGGACCCCGGCCTACTCGATTATATGATTGAAAAGACTGACTCATCAGTTGATGCCTTGATGCAGACGCTGAATAAACAAAGTGGTCTCAAAGGGCTGTCGTCTGGGCTCAGCAACGACATGCGCTCGCTACTTGAAGCCGAAGAGTGTGGCAATACTGACGCCACCCGAGCGATCAACGCCTTCTGCTTCAGAGTTGCCCGCCACCTGTCTGCGCTCAGTACCAACCTGACCCACATCGACAGTGTTGTGTTTACCGGCGGCATTGGCGAGCACTCTGCCGTTATACGACAACGTATCCTGGCTGCGTGGCGGAATATGCCATTCCGGTTAAATCAGGAGCTGAATAATCAGAATGGCGACCACCAGGGACGTATCAGCGAGCATGGTACACCACTGGTATTAGTAGTCCCCACCGACGAAGAACGCATGATCGCTCAAGATACCTACAGGCTAACTCATCATGATTAATATATTTATTGCGCCCACCGACACCGAAAGCGGTCTGACCACCATTAGCCTGGGACTGATACAGGCACTGGATGCTCAGGGCCTGAAAGTTGGTTTTGTAAAACCCGTTGCACCGGGTAATTCAGCAAACGAACGCTCAACCCGACTCGTTCGTTCGGTATTGCATCTCGACACCCCCGAACCCATGCCGCTGAATCAGATACAGCAAGGTGTCAGCGATGGCATGATGGATCGGATTCTGGAGGACTGCGTGGGCCTTCATGCTCAGGTTTCTGAAGGCTGTGACGTGGTCATTATTGAGGGACTGGTGCCCGATCGCAGTGAGCCCTTTACAGCGAAATTGAACGTCGAGATAGCCAAAGCACTTGGCGCAGATGTCTTGCTGGTGACCAGCGCAGAAGGAAAAAGCGTCGATCAGATACGATCTGAGCTTAAACTGCAGGTCGGACTATTTGGCGGCAAAAAAGCCAGCATGATGGGCTCCATCATCAATAAAGCCGGCGCACCGGACACCCATGGCGCTCTGCCAACCTCCGAGCAGTCTCCCACAGATATGCCACCAGCAGGGTGTAGCGCGCAGGAGTGCGAGCAAATCGAAATTGACGGCTGCCCTGTCGTTGGCGTTATTCCGTGGCAGGCAGACTTGCTTAGTCCCCGCACGCTGGATATTGCCCGAGCACTCAACGCAGACGTCATCAACGAGGGCAATATTGATGAGCGACGAGTTGCCCGTATCACCCTGTGCGCCCGTACGCTGACCCATATGATCGATCAGCTCCGTCCCGGCACGCTGGTTGTCACACCCGGTGATCGTGACGATATCATCGTCGCCAGCGCCATGGCAGCGACGAATGGTACGCCGCTAGCCGGACTTCTGTTGACCTCCGGCTATACGCCTACTGACGCTCTGCGCAGCCTGTGTGAACGCGCTTGGCAGACCGGCTTGCCGGTACTGAGTGTCGAAGGTGACAGCTACAGCACCGCTCGCGCGCTCACGCACATGAACACGCATGTTCCGGTCGACGACACCCACCGCGTCAACAGAATCATGAACGTGGTTGCCCAGCACCTCGATATTGAAACCTTGTCTGAACGCATTGGTGCACCTCACACCCCAAGAATGAGTCCTGCGGCGTTCCGCCATCAGCTCGTCGCTCACGCCCGAGCGAACAAGCGTCGGATCGTTCTCCCTGAGGGTGAAGAACCGCGCACCATTACCGCTGCAGCGATTTGTCAGAGCCGGGGCATTGCCGACTGTATTCTGCTCGGCGATGAGGAAACCGTGCGCCAGGTGGCTCGAGCGCAGGAGGTCGAGCTACCCGACGATCTGACCATATTGAATCCGGACAGCGTGCGTGAAAACTACGTAGCAGGCATGGTTGAACGACGTAAACACAAAAACCTGACGGAACCTATGGCACTCGCTCAGCTCGAGGATAATGTTGTGCTGGGCACCATGATGCTGGCACAGGACGAAGTAGACGGCCTGGTATCGGGTGCTATCCATACCACCGCCAATACCATCCGACCTGCCCTGCAGCTGATCAAAACCGCTCCGGAAGCAAAACTGGTGTCCTCGGTATTCTTCATGGGCCTGCCCGATCAGGTACTGGTCTATGGAGATTGCGCAGTGAACCCAGACCCAGGACCGGAAGAGCTGGCGGACATCGCCATACAGAGTGCTGAATCCGCCAAACAGATGAACATACCGGTCCGTATCGCCATGCTGTCGTATTCCACCGGCGAGTCTGGCAGTGGAGCGGATGTCGAAAAAGTCCGCGCAGCAACAGCCATTGTGCGCGAACGCCGCCCTGATCTGGTAGTCGATGGGCCTTTGCAATATGATGCGGCCACCACCGCCAGTGTCGCGCGTAGTAAGGCACCTGACAGCCCGGTCGCAGGTCAGGCAACGGTATTGATTTTCCCGGATCTGAATACGGGTAATACCACCTACAAAGCGGTCCAGCGTAGCGCCAATGTCATCAGTATTGGTCCTATGCTTCAGGGGCTTGCGAAGCCGGTCAACGATTTGTCACGTGGCGCACTGGTAGAGGACATTGTCTACACCATCGCTCTCACGGCGATACAGTCTCAACATCAGAAATAAGGTATTCGACACATGCCACCGATCGTAACCGGTATCATTGCCAGCCTGCTTTTACTTGCTAACACCCTGTTCTGGGCGTGCTTTCTGTTCCCGCTTACCTTTCTCAAGGTCATCATTCCTGTTGCACCGATCAGGAAAGTCCTGACGTCGGTACTGGCTATGATCGCCAATGCCTGGATCACCTGTAACTCTGGCTGGATGATGCTGACGCAGAAGATGAACTGGACCATCGAACGTCCTGATAACCTGAACCGACAGGGTTGGTATTTTGTCCTCAGTAATCATCAGAGTTGGGTCGATATTCTGGTGCTACAACACACGCTGAACGGGCGCATTCCCCTGCTGAAATTCTTCCTCAAGCAAGAATTGATCAAAGTGCCAATCATGGGAGCTGCCTGGTGGGCGCTCGACTTCCCGTTTATGAAGCGCTACAGCAAAGAATACCTGGCGAAACACCCAGAAATGAAAGGCAAAGATCTCGAAACGACTCGCGCCGCGTGCGAAAAGTTTAAAGACATGCCCACCAGCGTGATGAACTTTCTTGAAGGTACCCGCTTCACCCAGCAGAAACACGATGAAACCCAATCGCCCTTCAAGCATCTTCTGAAGCCAAAAGCAGGCGGTATGGCCTTCGCTATGAGCGCTATGGGAGATCAGTTTCAATCTATTCTGGATGTCACTATCAACTACCCGGATGGGATTCCTACTTTCGCTGACTTTATTCAGGGAAAGATGCCGCGCTGTGAAGTGGTCGTGGAGGAGAAGCCAATTCCATCAGAATTGATGAATGGTGATTACGAGACAGACGCTCAGTACCGTCTCGATTTTCAGCAGTGGGTGCAGCAACTCTGGGAAGAAAAAGACGCTCGCCTTGAATCAATGCGCAACCGCTAAAATAACCCGGCAGTCAGTAATCAGTGACTGACTGCCGTTTAATCTGGTTACGCCCTTCGTTCTTCGCCTGATAGAGGGCGATATCCGCTTTCTTTAGCAGCCCCTCGTAGTGATCACCCGCTCTCGGAATTTCTGCCGCCACACCGATACTGATGGTAGCGCGACTGAAAGGCGATTGGGCATGCGGAATATTCATTCCTGCAACGGCATCACACAACTCCTGCGCCAGATCACAGCCCCGGTCCAGAGTCGTCTCCGGCAACAGAATGACAAATTCCTCTCCCCCGTATCGGGCACAGACATCACCCGGACGGCGACAGAACTCTGACATCTTCTGGGCGATCTTCCTCAGGCACTCATCTCCTTGTTGATGTCCGTACTGATCGTTGTACGACTTGAATAAGTCGACATCGATCATTAACACCGCCAAAGGCACATTGCTGCGTAAACAGCGCCGCCATTCATCAGCTAGGTGGGTCTCTGCGTATCGACGATTGGCGATACCCGTCAACGAGTCGGTGGTCGACAATTGCTGTAAACGACGGCCGAGGTACTGCAGACGATCGGCTTCCAGGGCCAGCAGCCTGTTTTTGATGTAATCCGTACGGGTACCACTTTCGATGGTGTAGGACAGATAAGACGCCATGATCACCAGAATGGTCCAGAACAGCAGATAGTACGGCGCCATACCAATGGCCAGAACATCTACTTCACTGAGAGGATCAGGCCTCGGCATCAGCACAATAAACGCGCCGTACGACAACAACATCGCTACCGAGCAAGACAACATAGCCCGATAATTACTCCTGAGCCCCAGTAGCGCAAAGACCTGCATCGGAATCATGCCGAGATGGTAGAAATAACCCCACGGAAGATCCACAACCGAGATATTCCAAAGCACGGAGGTAAAACAGAGATAGATGCCGCTCACCAACACATATATCGAGTAGCGCGCATACCCACTGCGCGGCAGCCAGATAATCAGAAGTAACAGGAGTACAGCGATCAGAACGCGAACGCTGAATAAGGTAACCGCATCCGGCCCACCAAATGAGAAATCCGCCCAGCCAAACACAACAAAAACCAGCAGACCGGACATAATGACGCGCAGGTCGACACTGAAAAACTGACGTAAGCGATAGGCCTGATACTCGGATTCCAGCTTAGTCGGAAATCGTCCTCCGGCTTTGCGCCGTTCGATCAGGCTCGTCAAAACATTTATCTGGTTTTCGAGGGGCTGCAGCGTATCGCCCTCTCTCTGGACACTGGAACTGGTCAACTTCGCTCCCGGTTGACTGTTGTTGTACTATTTAGCCGGTAAGTACACGTTGGCTACTAGTACACGTACATCATTGTTCTGATCTGATCAGACATACCTCGCGTAAGTTTAGCCCAATCAGAAAAATTGTCACTGAGGAAGCCATGAAGGTTTACGAAGATATCACTCAATCAATCGGCAATACGCCGCTTGTCCGCATCAACAAATTGACTCAACACCCAAAGGTCTTCGCGAAACTGGAAAACCGCAATCCAGCGCATTCGGTTAAGTGTCGTATTGGCGCAAACATGGTGTGGCAGGCGGAACAGGACGGGCTCCTCAAGCCGGGAATGGAAATCGTTGAACCGACCAGCGGTAATACTGGCATTGCCCTCGCATTCGTAGCCACAGCCAGAGGCTATAAGGTAACCCTATGTATGCCCGAGACCATGAGTATCGAGCGCCGTAAAGTCATGCAGGCACTGGGCGCAAACCTGGTACTGACTGAAGGGCCAAAGGGTATGAAGGGAGCCGTTCAGAAGGCAGAACAACTGCTGGCTGAAGACCCAGATACACGCATTATGCTGCAGCAATTTGATAATCCCGCCAATCCTGCAATTCACGAAAAAACCACGGGACCGGAAATCTGGAACGATACAGATGGAACTGTGGACGTACTGGTCGCCGGAGTCGGGACCGGTGGTACGATAAGCGGCTGCGCCCGCTATCTGAAAGCCCAGAAGAGCAGTATTCAAGCCGTCGCTGTTGAACCTGCTGACTCTGCCATTATTACCCAACGAATCGCTGGCGAAGAGATAACCCCAGCCCCACATAAAATTCAGGGGATCGGTGCTAACTTCATTCCGGGCAATCTCGATATCGACCTACTCGACCGCGTTGAGGCAGTCTCCAATGAGGCGTCTATGGCAATGGCCCATCGCTTGATGTCTGAGGAAGGCATCCTTGCCGGTATTTCGTGCGGTGCGGCGATGGAAGCAGCCTTGCGTCTCGCAGACACGCCTGAGTACGCGGACAAGACAATCGTCGTTGTGCTGCCTGACTCGGGCGAACGCTACCTGACATCGCCTCTGTTCGAGGGTTATTTCGATCGATAAGTCGAGCTCCCCATCGGAGTCACCCTCGAATGGTGACTTCGAGTATCTCCCTGCCTGGTTATCAGAAGCATCAGCGAAGCATCTCTTTGCTGACCTGATGACCAACCTCTGCTGGCAACAACCCAGTATTACGCTGTACGGTAAACAGCATCCAATTCCTCGCCTGCAGGCATGGCTTGGAGATCGTCCGCATAAGTATCGGTATTCAGGTCAGGATTTTATTGCCGATATTTGGCCCGACTCCGTCGCCGATATCGCTCGCGATATTTCAGCCGAGACTGGCGTCCTGATGAATTCGGTATTGGTAAATCTGTATCGGGATGGACAGGACAGCATGGGTTGGCATGCCGATGATGAGCCCGAATTAGGACCGGACCCTGTGATCGCCTCACTGAGCCTTGGAGCAACGCGGGACTTTGCTTTAAGAAGAACCGGCACGACACGACAAGCTGGCCGTATTGCCTTGAGTGATGGCAGCCTGCTCGTTATGAAGGCAGGTATGCAAAGTCGCTGGCAACATGCTCTGCCGAAACGCGCCCGAGTAAAGTTGCCTCGGATCAATCTTACGTTCAGGCAAATTATCGTCTGAACTCAGCCTGTAAGCGGAACATAATCACAGGGGTCGGCTTCCACTCGTTCTCCCGTGTCCAGACGTATTGCGGCTGAATCTCGGCAAACATCCACTCATGGTAAACGCGTCTGCGCACCCTGACCCCAAATTCATACGCATCAAACGTCGGCCCAAACTCAGAATCTCCAGTCGCCCGCGCTAAAACCGCATAAGCGTAGATGGGGTTGATTTCGTGATACAGGCCGCCACCATACATCAAAGTAAAGTAGTCATTATTCAACAGATATTCCGCCTCCGTTTCCAAACGGAATAGCCGTTGGGTATCGATAGGACGGTCAAAAGTCAGATCTGTTACCGAGCCATAACCGTCAGAAGTGTAATAGTTCAATTCCTGACGCAGGTTCAGATTCCAGTAGTCAAAATAAACTGGCCGACGTGCACGCAAACGGATAAATGGATCAGGAGGAATCCCCCAACGAACCCCGGCATCAACGGACGAACTCCAGCGCTCGCTTTGTTGAATAATAAATCGCAATGCCGAGCTGTAAGTTACATTGTCGGGGCTCTCAAATATCTGCGACTCACGTACATCCTCATCTTCCGACTGCAGCAGCAGATTCAGTCGGTCATTCGTGTGCGGCAGCTCGATATTCATGCTCACACCGAATTTATAATCGACCGGATCACCTAACTCCCGACGGGTAAAAAAGGAAAACTTGGCGTGACTTCCCTGCCCCTGAATATCCGTGACGTCGTCATTGAAAAAGCGGTCTACGAAAAAGCTGTCGATACCGCCTGACAGATTATCCAGATGATCGACCAGCCAGCGTCGTGAGCGCTCGGCCATATCATCCGTTACCTCAGTCTGTGCAGCATCACCAGAAAGAGAATCTGTATCCTGAGGCCAGACAATACCGGGGGGGACTAAACTCGGCTCAGCCCAGATCTCATCACCCAATGCCGGAGCACTGGTAACGAAAAAGATAAGAGTCAGTCCGATCAGATGCAGCATAGTAACACTGACGTTAAACTGGATAATGATGAATGATGACTTCCGCTCGAGGGAAGCGTTCGCGAATCTTAGCCTCCAGTGACCGTCCTGTGTCGTGAGCATCGCGCAGCAGCTGATCACCATCCAGCTCTAAGTGAAACTGAATAAACTGAACCATTCCCGATTGTCGGGTTTTCAGATCGTGAAATCCTTTCACCCCATCTGTTTCCTGAATGGTCTCAATTAATCTTGCCTCGTCATCAGGATCAAGCGCCTGATCCATTAACACCGCAAGGGCTTCACGTACGATATTTATAACGCTGAAAGTCAGTGTCAAAGCGACGATTACGGCCACCACAATGTCCAGCCAGATATACCCAAGTATGGCGCCAACCAAAGCGAAGATAACGGCAATGTTTGTCAGAATATCGCCAAAGTAATGCGCCGAATCCGCTTTTACTGCCAGAGATCCGGTTTTACGGTACACGTATCGCTGGTACAGCACCAAGAGCAAAGTGGCGATGGTCGAAAACGCCATCACCCCAATACTCTCCGGTAGCGCCTGCAGTTCCACTGGCTTCACTATCCGGTCGAGCAGGTGTAACAGTAGCATCGCTACCGAGCCCAGAATAAAGGCAGACTGCATTAACGCCGCCAAACCTTCCGCTTTACTATGCCCGAAAGGATGATCCTCATCTGGTGGAACCAGTGCGAAACGTATAGCAAAGAAATTAATTACCGACGCAGCAATGTCCATCAGGCTGTCGAGAAGAGACGATAAAACACTGGCAGAATCGCTGGCTGACCAGGCACCGGTTTTTGCCAGAAGCAATACACTCGCAGTGATCACAGAGGCTATCGCCGCTCGGGTGACTAAGTGACCATGGTTTACCGTTGCCATTCCGGATTTATTCTCCTGCCGTGAAATAAGCCCAAGGGGCAATGATACGCCGCCAGAACGAACCTGACACCCCCACTATATAAAGGTAGTCGTTTACGGTGGGGATGTGACCTGGTTCCTACTTGGGACAATCGAAGAAGATTAGTGCTTGATTTCGCAATAAATTGAGCTAATGATTGGCGCTTTACATAATAATAAATGTCCCATGTTGATAAAGAACGCTCTCATCGTTGACGATTCAAAATCCGCCCGGCTCGTGCTGCAACGTCTGCTGGCACGGATACACGTGAGCGTGGACACAGTTGAAAGCGCAGAAGAGGCATTGGCATTTCTGGAGCACAGACAGCCAGACATTATTTTTATGGATCACATGATGCCCGGGATGGACGGCCTCGAAGCCACACAAATGATTCGGGCCAATCCCAAAACGTCCCGCATCCCAACCATCATGTATACATCAAAAGACGGCGAAGATTATTTCCGGATCGCATTGCAGAAAGGCGCCAATGGTGTCCTGTGCAAACCAGCAGATCAGGAAGCCGTGATGGCCGTTATTCGCTCGTTGGACAAACCGGCAGCAAACGACGCCAGTAAAGAACCTGCACCGGTCGAGTCACTGAATATCCCCCTCATAGAAATCGATCGTCTTGTGCAGAAGCACCTTCGTACTGCGCTGACCGAAGCCAAAAGTGAGATCAGCGCAGGAATAGACCTCACCGCTTCGCAGCTGCAACAGCATCAGAAACACCAACTCGAAATTATTCGCCGCCAACTCCAGCAGCAGGTCAACGAAGTACAGAATGATCTGAATACGGAGCTCGACAGCGAACGCCTGTTCAACCGAACGCGCAACTCTAACCAGAAGCTTGCTGCAGCTGTGGCAGACCGCATTACCAAACGCTCAGCAGATGAACTGGCCAGTAAGCTACAGATTCAGAAAATGGCCTTCGATTCAGCACTTGAAGATCACAAGCGCGAAACCGACAAACACGTGCGTTCGGTAGCGCTCCGTGCGGCCATTGCCGGTGCTTCCATTGGTATTTTTGCCGCTGTGATCGCCGCATCCATCATTCGTTGATCTGAACTGGCTTTCCTTCCTGTTGTCATCACTTTAGACTGACACTGACTTTTAATTCAGGGAATAGGCCATGTGGATCCGACTGTTATTTCTTATCACTCCATTTTTAATCAGCTCCTGTGCAGCACCCGCACCGCTTGCTGTAGCCGGAGCAGGCGCTTACGAAGTAGCGAAGTACGAAGAAAATATTCGCTTACGAGCTGCCGCAGCTCTGCGTGATGAACCGGATCTTCTCACCTTTTCGATCCAGGCGATTGCCCGCGGACAAACCGAGAAAGCGGTCGAGACTTACCTGCTTGGCTACAACGATCCGGACTACAGCGACAACATGAAGTCTCTGGCTCTGTATCAGATCGGCTTGATGTACATGAACCGTTTTAACGACCAGCGCGACGATGCGAAAGCACGCGAGTACTTCTCCCGCCATCGTTCCGAGTTTCCGAAGTCGCGCATCGCAGGTCGGATTCAATCGCACCTTGCAGTACTCAATAAGCGTGCTGAAAATCCCGTATTCGTGCCAGCTTCAGAGCTGCTGAACAATCTGAATAGACAGGAATTACTCACCCGTCCAAACGTACCCTATGACGACGAGCTCAATCCGATGAGCGAGCGTGCAATTACAGAAAACCGCACCGCGGATGCCGTGACCGTCTACACCATTGTGTATGAAAACGAAGCCTCAGGAGATGAGATTCGTGCGAAGGCGTTGTATCAAATGGGTCTGATTTATATGAGCCCCTACAACGAAGACAGCAGCCGGCTGAAGGCACTGGAATACTTCAGAACTATCACAGAAGAGTTCCCAGCAGTGAGTATCCGCCCGAATGTCAACCTGCGTATTACCGAACTACTGAACGCGCAATAACAGCAACACTCTCATGCTCTGACACCTGCGGTGTCAGAGCAATCCCGCTGCATAATTTTTAAGCAAACGAACGGCAACATCGTCGGGCTGGCCATGATAACGAGCTCTGAGCTGATTTAATGGCAGCTCAATGTCTGTGGGATATACCACGCTTGCCGGCACACTGTATCCAAAGTCTTGTTGTAACAGGCGCACCGCGGCAAAGTTGACCGGAAAGTAAGTTTTCATCGACTCAATCGCGGCATCCGTCGCTTGCGCCATGCAATCGGCATCCGCCATATCTCCCTCGCTCAGCGGCTGACCGAAGCATATCCGGATACGCCCTTTCTGGCCGCGTAAGCCTGTTAAAATACTTTCCGTGTCTTCTCCGGGCCGCTTTTCATAGGGTAGTCCCTTTTCCCGGGAAACAAGCTCTCTGGCCTTAAGGCAGTCGCACGGGTCCCATTCAAACTGCACTAATACAGGCACCGGACGCAGCGCTGACATGGTATCGATAAAACTTATTTTCTCTTCACGCCCACTGAGCGCTAACATTTTAAGAACGGCGGTATCCGTATAATCGAGATTGTCCTTTGCCCTTCCCTGTCGCTGCGCCAACCATACTGAATGACCGTGATCCAACGAATGACGAATGTACCCAGACAAACGCTGAAACTCTCTCAACTTTTCACGTCGATCCTTTATGCTGCGTTTTACGATAAAGCTTTTGTTCAGCTTCATAAGATCCGCTAGGACAGAATTTCCAAGCAGATTATCTCCAATCGCTATCCTCGCCGTCGGCCATCCTGATTGCATAAGCGCATAGCCAATTAATGTCGGGTCCATCGCTATATCGCGATGATTTGATAACCAGAGATACGATTGAGAGGCATCAAGTTGATCCAGCCCGGTAATGACGACCTCACTCGACGTTGATTCAACCAGCGCGTTAATCCAATGTGACAACCATGCCTGAAAGGCGTCTATGGTAGTAACGGGAGCGAAGTGACGACGTAGTTGCCAGGCAGTCAGACGTACTAGCTTCTTCTGCATCCACTGCGGCCAACGTCCAAAGCGATAGGCGATCAGTGCACGATGCAACTGATCCGAACGCCCGAGACGTTCCAGCACAGAGGCCACCTCCGCATCGGTATACGGGCGGATGTCCGCGTAATCGTCCTGGCTTTCCTTGAGAGTGTCCTGCATCCCGCCCTGCTTCTCTGTATAATTTGTCTCAGTCACATTCTGATCTGTTGTTTTCGCAAACAACGACCAGTGATGGAAAATAAAGACATCCAGATTACCCGACCCAACGCGTTCAGAAAACTGCGGAGTACGAAACATGATAGGTGAATGGCAACCCGCTGACGCCGGTGGCAAACCAGAAGCAACACTCACTCGCGAATTGATAAAAATGCTGGCCGATGCTGCAGAGGCACCACAGAACGCACCTGCAGATATTCAACAGGCGGCGCGGCAATGTATTCAATGCGCACCGGAACTCTGGATAACAGCATTTGAAGATATCGACGATGACGCATTGATTAAGCTTGCGTTCTTCTACATACGAGCGGAACAAACATTGGCGGGCTTTGAATCCGGCGCTTCAAATCCTGCAATACAGGTTTTTCGCTACCTGAAATCCCAGGGGCGCAAGCCGTCAAAAGAAACAGTCAAAGCCATGAAAGCTGAAACGGATAACCGTTTCATCCCACACGGCGATGCGCTGTCCTGAAAGGCGCTAAAGTCCGCTTGAGCTGGTCCAGCGATACGGGTTTCACCAGATAATCCGTCGCACCGGCATCAAGAAACGCTCGTTTCTGCTCGGGTTGCGTATCGCCAGATAAAGCAAGTACGGGTAACGACTTATAGTCGGGCATCTCGTGAATCTGGCGCATCGCGGTAATACCGTCCATTCCGGGCATATATCTGTCCATGATAACCAGATCCGGTCCGGGATTGTTTTGCAGATATTCAATGGCTTCCATGCCACTTGCTCGGACCGCAACCCGACAGCCCAATTTGGTCAGCATCTGTTCCAGTACTTTCTGATTAACGGGATTATCTTCAACCAACAGCACGGACAGCAGATTCATTCCACCTACCTCGGGCGAACCGGATTGATCATCAAAGGGTGTAATAACCCGGTTTGAGGCGTCAGCACCCAACACTCGCTTGAGAATGGCGCTCAACTGGCGTTGATCCAGTGGCCAGGCCCAACTGGCACTGACCAGCTCTGCAGAGGGTTGCCACCCATCAGCAAGACTCTCATCACAAGTGACACACAACTTCGCACTGCCAAGACGTTGGTAATGCATCAACATATCAGGAGCAGTATAAAAACGTCGTGACATCACCAGAATATCGGGGGTAGTCGACGTCAACGCAGCCATCAGGTCTCTCAGTCGATCAAATCCTTTGACCTTCATTCCCATTCTTGCCGCGACGCCCATTACCAAAGAGCGGTTCACTGCATACGAGTCTGCTACCCACAAAGTCGCATCAGGGAAACGTGGCTCAGCACAGTCTTTCCGGTGCATGACACGCGTCGGCAGCGGCAGATTAACCCAAAAGCATGAACCCACGCCCGGCGAACTGGCTACACCAATGCTGCCTCCCATCGCTTCAGTGAGTCGTTTACAGATATTCAAGCCTAAACCAGTTCCACCCAACGCCCGGGAGCGCTCGTCATGGGCTTCACTGTACTCGTCAAACAAGTAAGGCGCTTTATCAGGGTCAATACCAAAACCACTGTCCTCAACGGTAAAGCGGATCATGTCGGTTGCCGAGTCAGGTTTCACAATGCGCAGAATAACGTGGCCGGTATCGGTAAATTTAATGGCGTTATTCAGTAGGTTCATTAATACCTGACTTAAGCGAAGCGGATCGCCCTCTACCTGAGCAGGCAGGTCTTCATCCATAAACATCTGCAATGCCAGACGCTTTTCCGCGGCTTTAGCCTGAACAATACCGAGCACTCGCTGACTCATGGCCACCAGATCGAACTGCTCATAAGAGAGCTGCAAATGGCCACTTTCTATGCGGGAGACATCCAGAACGTCATTAACGATCGCCAACAGGTGGTCCGCACCTTGTTGAAGGTTAGAAAGATGTGATCGTTGAATGGGGCTCAGTGATGTGTCTCCCAGCAGCCCCAGCGCACCCAACATACCATTGAGGGGCGTCCGGATCTCATGACTCATATTCGCCAGGAAGCGGCGCTTCGCCTGATAGGCAAATTCGACACTTTCTTTCTCAGCCTGAAGTTGAGCTTCGGCATCTTTGAGCTCGGTAATATCACTACTGATGATCAGCAATGAGTGAATCGTCTGGTTGCGTACGACAGGGACCAACTGATTGCGGAAGTACATTCGACCATCAGGGCGATCGACGGTCAGGTAATAGGAAACGGGCGCTTTCTGTTGGTTAGCCTGAGCCAGGTTAGATTCAAATACCTCAAGGGCTTCGCCCTGAAGCAGGCTCTGAACAGCCCGCCCTTCGACTAAGGCTTCAGTCCCTTCGATATACACACCAGACCCGGCCCCCATTATGGTGCCATCCGGACGTATTTCGGTCACAAGACCGGGAAAGTGATTCCACAACAGGCGTGCACGATCGCGCTCTTTGAGCAGATCGGATATTTCGTGGCGTTGTTGATTCTGTCGGGTGAGTAACCCCATGATCACTGCAAGAAGCACAATGATTGCCAGATAACTCCAATACACTGACATGAGCGTCCTCGCAGTAACTGATCGTCAATACTGAACTGACGGGCCATGCGCCTCGCTGAGACGCTACAAGCCGGCCTATCTTCCTTGATGAGTTGTTTCTGTCGGCCAGAAACCGGCCTTAGGCAGCCTGATTGCTGGTGAGCTGCAAAATGAACTGCTGCTGGTCATGAGGCCATCGCAGATGCAGCCAGCCGTCTTTCAGGCCTTGCGCACCTTCCCCAGAGCCCGTAATCGAAATGCAGAGCATTTCTTTATGGTCTCCCTCACGAACAATCCGCCGCACGGATTCCTCGAATTCAGGCCGGGTGATGGCAACGGCAGCAGGCTGGTTCTGACTGATCAGAAAACCAAAATGCACCGGGTCCTGTGTCACCAGCAAGTCCCATCCAGCTCGTCGAACGCACGAAGCGATCTCTGTTGATACTTCATCAACATCGGCCAGTAAGACAAGTTTATGTCCCCCGCTGTCGAGTTCTTCCGGAACCGGCATATTGTTATTGTTGAGAAAATCAACAAAGCTCTCTACCGGAATTCGGTTATCGCCCCGACCGGGCAGTTTGTATGCATCAAGGTGGCCGCGCTCGATCCAGCGGATCACTGTGCGGAAATTGACTCCGCAGTACTTGGCGACTTCACCTGTTGTCAGCGCTTGTTTTTCCCTCACAGCAATCTCTCGATTTGGTAACTACACTAAATCCAGTATAGATAGCCTTTGGCATTTGCAAGGTTAAATTAACAGGAATTTACAGAGTTCTTGTTTCTGCGGTTCAAATGGCAATTTACACTTCCTTAAAAGGAGACGTAGCACCCATGCAGATCAACATTCTACTGGTCGATGACGAACCGAGTATCATTCAGGCACTGCGCCGTATGCTCAGATCTCAAGACTGGAACCTGTTCGAAGCCAACGACGGCGAAGACGCACTTGAGATACTCCGCCGTGAACACATCCATGTCATGGTGACCGATTATAAGATGCCCCGCCGCGATGGCATTTCACTCTGTCAGGAAACCCGCAGGATCTCGCCCTACACCTACCGCTTACTATTATCTGGGCAAGTTGACTATGCCGCGTTGCGTGAGGCCTGGCATGCCGGCGATGTCCACCGGTTCGTTGCTAAGCCCTGGGATAACACGCTGCTGACCATTGATATAGAAGAAGGTGTACGACAGCAGAAGCTACTGGGCTATGTACATCAGTTCCAACAGGCTCTTACTGCCCACTCTGCCGCTTTTCTGACCGACAGCAACTGGATTATCAGACTCGCCAGTCCCGAGCTTTGTAATGCTTTGTCCTTAAAAGAAGAAGACCTTCAGGGGTTGAACCTGTTTTCCCCAGCGTGCTCTGATGCTGGCGTGACACTCGAAGCCGAGGTCACCCGTCAGATAGAATCAGGCGCAACCTGGTTGGGACACTTCACTCTGCTCGATAATGAGCGACAGCAGCAGCCTTCTTCGATGGCCATCAGCCCACTGGGCAAAGAATACCGGCTATCTGTATGCGACCTGGCCGCGTCTGCCACATCTAAGCGACCGCAGTCAGTTCAAACGGCACACGACACTGAACCGCAGAGCACCCTGAAGGCAGCGACGCTACACATCCGTTTCAGCTCTGCCGACATTGATAACATGACAACCTCTGCGCGGCTCTTTTCCGATCTGAAAGCCCTGTGTAGCAAAGGTCAGGACTTGTATCACATGCCTCAGCCTAACGAATTCCTTGTTGCTGCAAGAGATTCGGAGGCCGTTCTCGAACTGCAACAATTCGCCGCCGAGATGGAAAATAACGGCGACTTGCCGACTGGCGAGATGACACGCCGGGAAGCCCCGGAAGGTGCCGATTATGAAGCCTGGTTAAGGGAGCAACTGGGTCTGAATAACAGTCGCCCAAGCGATCAGTCCAGTGATGAGCAAACCGTACTCCCTGTGTTCGGCCTTCACGGCGAAATACTTGGCGTAGAGAGCCAGCAACTGGGCCAGTACGGCGAAGAAGAGTGGCGCAACTGGCTGACTGCAGTGGTGACAACCTGGCAGTCTCATTTTTCAGGGCCGTTGCGGGTTATCCTCGATGCACACAGTGCCAGTGTCGAGCATATCCAGGCATTTTTGGCGGCGCTGGAATATGGGCGCACCCTACATCCAATTGACGCCAGCCTGATTATGAGTGAAGAGCAGTTACTGAGCGAACAGGAAGAAGACATCCTGCTTCATGGCGAGCTGGTACACCAGGACGTGACTCGTATGATTCGCCATTTTGGACGAAGCTTCCTGAACGCACGTCAGATACTGAGCCTGCCCATTGGCGGAATTACGCTCGCGCCGGAGTTTCTTACCCGAATGCAAGAGCCGCGCAATGCCGTTCAGGGCGGACGCCTTCTGCAAAAACTTCATGACGAGGGTATGGTCATCTACGCAGGGCACATTCAGCATTCTGAATTGCTGGCGACCTCTCACAAAGCCCGCATTGACTGGTTAAGCGGCAGCGTACTCAGCCCAGAAGTCAGTGTCAGTGAGCTGCATTGGTTCAGTCCCGATGCCACTCTGGGCTGATGTAACAAGCACTTAAATTACAGACTCGTACCAAGGAGGGTAGCGCTTCTAGGGCTACAGCCGCTGGTGTATGATGAGCGAAAAAGGAGACTCTCGTGACCAAAGACCAGATGTATCACAATATCGCCCTCGCCTGCCTGAAAACACTGCGTGAAGGTGGCAGTGCTGAAGCTGATGACAAGGTAAAAGCGCTGTATACGGCGATCGACGAAGCGTTTGAATCGCAATTTGCCCTTCTTGTTGCGGAACTGGAAGACGCCCGCGGACGTCTTACTCAGATATCAGCGCTGGACACCTCTCGCCACTCACTCGCCGATGCTCAGTTAATCGCAGGTGCGGAAGGCACAGCTCACTAATAATCACTTTAATAAACAGCAGGAGTTGGCATGTTTTCGCCTCGCTACTGGACTTTTATTTTCATCGTTTTAGCCGCACTGGGGTACTCAATGTTTCGTATATCGCAAGCCCCTGACGTGATAGTCAGTCCAGCGGATGAATACAGTTATCGTCATATGACCCTGGAGAATGGTCTTCAGGTTCTGCTCGTACAAACACCCGAAGCCGATAAAGCCAGCGCTGCACTCAGTGTGAATGTTGGCAGCATGGATGATCCGGAAGGACGCGAAGGTCTGGCCCATTTCCTTGAGCATATGTTATTCCTTGGCACAGAGCCTTACCCAGAGCCCGATGAATATCAGCAGTTTATTAAGCAGAACGGCGGCAGCCACAACGCCTTCACCTCTTATGCTCAGACGACCTACTTTTTTGATATTGATAATGAGCAACTCAACGGCGCACTCGAACGATTCGCGCCGTTTTTTATCTCGCCAACCTTTAATGAAGCTTACGTTGATCGCGAAAAAAATGCGGTCCACGCAGAATACAGCGCAAACTTAAAAGAAGACGGGCGCCGTATTTTTTCTGCCCAGAAAATGGCGATGAACCCCGAGTTTACTTTTTCAAATTTCTCAACGGGCAATCTGGATACCCTGAGTGATCGCGACGACAGTAAAATTCGTGATGAACTGATCGATTTTTATCAGACTCACTACTCGTCTGACCGAATGACGCTGGTTATTGCGGGTGACTACGAGTTAGATCAGCTGGGAAATAAAGCACGTAATCTTTTTTCAGATATTCCCAAGCGGGATGTGCACTTTGAACGTCCTGATGTCCCAGTATTTGTGCCAGAACAAATGCCGCTGGATATGAATATTCGCCCGGTAAAAGAAATCCGTGAATTACGCTTCACCTTCCCACTGCCAGAAATCATCAGCCAATATCAGTACAAGCCCATCCAGCTTCTGTCTAACCTGATTGGACATGAAGGCGAAGGCAGCATTCTTGCCCTACTGAAAAAGAAGGGTTGGGCAGAATCCCTGAGTGCAGGCCGGTCGTTAAGTACACGCCATGCCTCTACACTTGCCGTCAGCATCGGCCTGACGAAGTCCGGACTGCTGCATACGGAAGATATCACCGCCATCCTGATGGAATACATAGACCTGATCCGTCGTAATGGCATTCCTGATTACCTGAAACAAGAGCAGAAAATGCTCAACGAAATGACTTTCCGCTATCAGGAGCACGGCAACATATCCGGCTACACCACTCGCCTCAGTAGTAATATGCTGATATTCCCTGTCGAAGACACAATTTACGGCGATTATCGCTCTGAGCCAGCCAGTGACGAACTGATCGATGCCTACATCAGCGGTCTGACTGCCGACAACATGCTGCGGACATTAATTGCGCCGGGCGTTGAAACAGATACGACCGATCCCTGGTATGGAACGGAGATACGCATTCGCCCTTCCGATTACCAGGCGCCAGCAGGACCGGAATGGACCGGCGCCCTGCACCTTCCAAAGGCCAACCCGTTTGTCCCAGAAAACCTGACCCCCGCTCCGGGTAAGGCGCGTGATATTCCAACACTGGAAGCCGAGTCTGTGGGTTACCAGCTTTGGTACTACCCGGAACATGATTTTACCGCTCCTCGTGCTCATGTTCTGATCAGTCTCAAAGTGCCTGATGTTCAGACAGACCCGACTCAACGTGTACTGGCTCGCCTGTATGCTCGATCAATCAATGAAGCACTGAATACCTACAGCTATCCCGCCAGCCTCGCAGGCTTGAATTATCGCCTTGCCGCGACCAGCGAAGGCCTGGAAATCGCTGTCAGTGGCTACTTCGACAAGCTCCCGGTACTGCTTGAACAAGTATTTTCCGAAATGAAAAATATGGATGTCAGCAGTGATGAATTTGGGCGCTATCAAGCCAGCCTGAAGCGCAGCCTGGAAAATAATCTGAAGGCACGTCCGTATCAGAGAACTTTAGCTGAGCTGAAAAACTGGCTGATCGACCCTTCATTCAGCGACATCGAATTACTGCCCGTTGTTGGCGAGGTCAGCCTCGAACAACTGAATACCTTTGCGGAGCAGCTTGGTACCGATATTTCGGTGAATACCTATGTTCACGGCACGCTAAGCCAGGAAAACGCCGTTGCCATCGGCGAGCTGACACAGAAATATTATCCTGCCACCATCCCATCACCTGCTGAGTCCGTACTGGTTAAAGCCCCTGTTGGTCAGTACCAGCAAAGCGTCGAACAAGACCATCCAGACAGTGTGATTACCCTGTACCTTCAGGGGCAGGATACCAGCGACGCCGCACGTGCGGAGTCTGGTCTGCTGGCTCAGATGATATCCTCACCCTACTATCAGTACATGCGTACGGATCAACAGCTCGGGTACATCGTCTTTGCTACGGCTTATCCTCAAAAGGCCGTTCCGGGACTGCTGTTTATCGTACAGTCACCGACGGCGACACCTCAGGAAATGTTGGACCACAGTCAGATTTTCTTCCGTGATTATGAAGCTGAACTTGAGACGATCACCGATGAAGAGTTCCTTCTGTTTCAGGAAGGACTGGTTACCCGACTTACAGAAAAACCCAAAAATATGGGCGAAAAAGCGACCAACTTCTGGGCCGATTTAACCACCAAGCGTATGACCTTTGATACGCGTGAAGCCATCGCTGAGGAAGTGAAAAAAGTCACCAAAGCTCAAATCCTGAACCTGTATCGTACAGCGGTACTTGAGCAACAGTGGAGTTGGTTACTGTTCGAAAAAGGCGAGCCAGTGAAAGAGCTAACGCCGCTAAACTCACTTGATCGCGACGCTCTCGAGCGTTTTCCTGCGCCCACTATCCAGGATTCCTCTCAGCCTGCTGACTCAGAAACGAGTCAGCCGGATGCACAATCATGAATGCCTTTATTACAGGGGCAGCCTCGGGTATCGGTAAAGCGACTGCAGACGCGCTACTGAAACGAGGCTGGTCTCTGGCTCTTGCTGATATCGCGGTCGACGACCTGAGCGTCGTCAAAGAAGAGTACCCTGACAGGGTGTCGGTGTACGCATTAGACGTCACTGACGAAAGCGCTTTTTCGTCGGCTGTTGCCGACTTCGCCGCCCAGCACAATGGCAAGCTGAGATTAATGTTTAACTGTGCAGGTGTGCTTGAGGTCAATCGCTTTACTGATATCAGCACACGGCGCCATGATCAGATCATCGACATCAACGTTAAGGGCGTGGTGCATGGTTGCAGATCGGCGTACCCCTTCCTGCGGGATACGCCCGGAGCACAGGTTATCAACATGAGCTCTGCATCAGCAACGTATGGCATCCCCGAGTTCGCTGTGTACTCGGCTTCGAAATTTGCGGTACAGGGTCTGACAGAGGCCTTGAATATCGAATGGCGTAAAGATGGCATACACGTTGGCGACATCATGCCACCGTTTGTGAAAACACCCATGCTCACATCTCAGGAGCACGGTGCTGCCATCATCGATGCACTCGGTGTCAATCTGACTGCGGAAGACGTTGCCGAGGCCGTAATGAAGCAATTGTCGTTCAAGCTGACACACCGGCCTGTAAGCCTGCCCTTCACACTGCTGTTTCTGTTCAGTCAGATCACGCCGCGTCCGCTTACCGGGTTGCTGATCCGGCTACTTAGTCGCCACTGACATGGCGGCACTGATGCAGCCGTTCACCAAAGCGACTGGTCAATGTGATCAGGCGGTCTCTTCGGGAGGGCGAGTGCCGGGAGGATTAACGTCCAACAGGAAGTGTCCGAAGACGGATTGATCCGCAAGACTGATAACAATCACCATGGCCACACCTTCGTACTGACTGTTTATCAGCACATGTTCGTATTGATCGCCCATACGATAGACATGCGTGACCTGCCCTTCCCGACAGTCAAAGATACCGAAATCTTCAGCAGGAATGGCTGTAACATAATCCCAGAAGTCGTCGGTTGGCTGGCTGTCCTCGACACGCTTCGGGGACATTTGAGTTTCTTTAAATTCGTCGTACGTCAGTAATCGGGTTTGCATCAGAACAGATTCTTCAGTTTATCTTTCGCTTGATCTCTCAGCTCTTTTTTACGAGCTTCAGCTTCATCGCGGGCCTTTTGCTCTGCCGCGGCTTTCTCCGCGTCCAGCTTCTCTTTCGCTTCACGCTCCTGCTGAGCCTTAAAGTCTTCCAGCTCAGAAGAAGCGAGATCCTTCAAGGCGGAGAGTTTATCATCAAGCGAGCCTTCCATCCTGGATAACTGTTGAAGTTCTTCGGCATAGTCACCAGCGTACTCCTGAAGTTGCGCGTTCAGGCGGCTCTGGAGCTTCTGTTCGAACTCGTCCTGCTTTGCTCGGACCCTCTTACTGATAGCCGAATTAATCTGCTTGTCGAGGTCTGAGCCAAACGAAAGTTCAGGAGAGGATAAATCCCCCGTCGCGCCAGCATCAACATTAAAGCGGGTAATCCCCTGCAGAGCACTGTTCAGCTCTTTTGCGAAAACAGTCTGCCCGTCACCCGTGAACTTAGCCTGAGTGACCTGAGCATCCAGATCCGCATTAAGCTGCCCACTTACCACTACTGCTTTGCTGTTCAGGCGAACCTGTGAGGAAGCCAGACGAGCGCCCGCTACACCCAATGGCAGTGGTGCCATAGACCAGTCGCTGATAGCGAGAGTCAAAGTATCCGTCGCATTCCCCAGCGTGTGGTTCAGTGTCAGGCGTCCGTCTAAATCTCCAATTTTCTTAAGGTCTGCACCTGTGGCAGTAAAGACAGTTGGACGTCCTGTTACCGTTTGCTGATGGGTGATATCGCGGCCTTCAATGATAAGTTGACCACCATCAAATGGGCCCGTCAGACGCGCCTGACGAATCATAAAATCTGGCCACGGATCAGACGTAGGGAAGTGAACAAAACGTCCAGCCAGACGCGGCGCTTTTTCTTCCTCTTCAGACACATCCTCTTCGCCATCGGATTCCAGGTACGGCTTGATTTTCTCGTACCAGTAAAGCGCTTCCTGTGCCCAATTGGCCGCCTCATCACCAAACAACAAACCAGTCAGGTTGGAGACGCCAGCGCCACTGAGTTGATATTTATCTTTCAGATAAGCCAGATCTTCACCCGGTGCAGCCCGCAGCTCCGATAACTTCTCAGAGACGTCAGATCTGGCTGTGGTTACGGCTTCTTTTGCTTGCCGTATTGCTTCTCTGTCCGCTTTAAAGCGTGCCTTCAGCTCATCGAGTCGGGCCTTACGCTGTCGGAAATCCTCGAGAGACTCCAATCGACCCGAGGTGATCTCTTTTATCTCCCGCTCATACTTTGCCAATGCATCGGTATCAGGGACAGCATTTAATGCGCTGTCCACCCTTTCACTCTGAACCTTCCAGCTATTTTTCAGTGCTTCGCCCGCTGCGGGTGTTTTAAGCGTTTCGCGAGCCAGGACCTCATCGACAGACGGCAGGGCCTCGCTGGCTTTTTCTTTAAGCGACGGTCCCTGTGTTTCCTCGTCTTCCTTAGGCTCCATATCGAGGGCGCCACTTGTTTCACGTTCTGTGTGGAATTGAAGATTAGAGACAGACAACTCGTTACTTATGGCTTTACCAACCAGTAAAGGTGCCAGTTCAAGATCGGCCATTGCTTCGTCAAATTCGACCAGGTTACGCATTGGCTCGCGCGCGTCGGCAACCTGCAAGCCTTGCAAGCGAACACCAAGCGGAGAAAGCGTCACATCCGCATCGTCGAGAGTCACTTTCGCACCCGCGACTTTGGTACCTACAAACTCGATACCTGATTTAATAATAAATGGCAGTAACAGTAAGATCAGCGCTGCAATCACTGCAACAACGGCGATAAATCCGGCCAGACCAGACCAGCGAATCCATTTAGTCATGCGTTACTCCGCGAAAGTGGTGTAGATCGCCCAAAACTTCGACGCTTTAAGGGCCTGAACAATTTTCAACTTATTCACCCAGCTCAACAGTCGCTTACGATACTGCAGAATGAGAATACGGCTGATAAGCGTCACTGGAATAAGTAAGGCCAAAGCAATCACCAGGCCGCCCATTGTCACCGTGTTATTGAAGGCAGAAATACGTAACCACTCATTCTGATAAAGGCTGGTAAAGGTTTCAGTCAGACCAGGGAGTGTCAGAATCCATTCACCCAGATTCGCGGACACAGGATCAAGGGCATAACCCACAACAGAGAAGGCGATAACACCAAGGATAAAAGCGCTGAGATTGATCCGTAATATGCACGCAATCAGCAGTACGAGGACTGTCAGCAGTGAGAAAAATGGGGTAAACCCGGGAATCATGGCAAGGGCAAAACCAAAAGCTACCTGCCCCGGCGCGGAATCTGAATTCAGCGCTTTAAAAAGTCTTGCTACTAGCGACAGCATGTCTGCACTCCGGCGTGGATGTGTCTGTTGATGTAAAACAGACCGTGTTTGCTCGTCTGGAAAGTCCACTATAAAAGCGCGCAGCCGATAAATCCAGACGCTAACTCAACGCTGCGGGAGTACCAACCTGATACGCGTGCCGCGACCTTCTTTACTGGCTACTTTCACTGTGCCGTTATGAGCCTCAACAATCGCATGAGCAATGGACAACCCCAGCCCAACCCCTTCACCCACATCCCGTGTTGTGTAGAAAGGGTCAAACACTTTAGTAACCTGCTCGCCGGACATGCCACATCCGGTGTCCTGGAAGTCAATCATCAGCGTTTTATTTTCACGCCATGCTTTAATACGCAAACTGCCCTTTTCGGTACATGCTTTAAGTGCATTATCAATAACGGCTGCAAACACTTTCTGCATCTGTTCGGGTTTGACCCGGATACTGCCCTCCAGTTCAATCTGATAAGTAATCTCAGTGCTCCTTGACGCTGCTGGAGCAATATCACTGACAACCTGCTCCAGTGTCTGACGAAGATCGATATCTTGCTCTTCAGATTTATCCAGTTCAGAAAATATTTTCAGGCTACTGACAATATGCTGTACGCGAGACAGACCGAGTTGTGAATCCTGTAACAACGCTTTCATATCCTGATGCACAAAATCAATGTCTTCTTCTTTTTCAAATGCCTCGAGGGTTGTACGACTATCCTCTCGCTCAGATTCATCCTGCGGATTCAGATATTGTGCGAATAAGTCGGCCAGCTTTACATAGGTTTCGGCGTACTCTTTCATCGTGTTCATATTCGCCGTAACAACACTCATCGGATTATTTATCTCGTGTGCAATCCCTGCTGCCAGATGTCCGATGGATGCCATCTTCTCAGTCTGAACCAACTGCGCCTGCGTATCCCGAAGAGATGTCGCCATATGATTAAATTGCTGGGCTAATGCACCCAACTCATCTTTGCGATTAACGTCTACAGATACCTCGCGATCGCCCTCTGTAATACGCTCGATGCTGTCGCTTAAGGCACGGATCGGTGCCGCAAGGTTAATTGATAAACGCCGGGATATCAGAACAGTCAGTAAAATAGCAATCAGGGTGACACCCCAGCCTCCGTATCTGAGTTCCTGAACAGATTGGAGGACGATATCCCGATCCCGACGTAAAACCATAACGGCCTGAATCGTTGGCACTGCGCGAATATGCGTAAGCCATTCCCCGTCCCAGAAGGATGTCTCGCGATTAATGTCCTGACCCAGACTTGCTCTCAGCAGACTCCGTCCCAGCTCCGTACTGCGATCGATCGTTGTGCCATCAATCTGAGACTGAAAGCTACCCTCTGACGTCGCGTAAAAAATATCGACAACCTGTCCACCGTAAGTCTGGCTCTGAACCAGCTTACGTAGTAATCGCGCATCGGGAATCATCACCACGGTGCCCAATAAGGCGTCACCGACAACGGGAGAAGCTATATAAGCAAACGAATCCGCTGTTCTGTGATTTCTGGCAAAAGCTACCGTCGTGTCCATGTGCCACATGGCCTGCTTATAGGCGGCCTGAGTGCCTCTTCCCGCATAATCAACATGAGTGATAGAAGCACCATATAAATCACTTTGCACTGCCGAAAACACAACCTGTCCTTTGGCATTTAAAAGCAGTAAATCCGACAGCTGATACTCCTCCGCATACAGCGAGAAATACATCCAGTACCTGTCCTGCATATCCTGATAATCCATCGAATACAGATTGTCCGCTTCAAATACTGACGAAAAATCCCGTAGTGCCTGTTTGAGGTAGGGTGAGCGCGAAAAAACACGCGCCGTTTCCATCGGTTTTATTACTCGCTCACTGATATCCTCGTGCAGTCGATAAGCAGACTCTGTCAGGTCTTGCAGCGCTCTCGCCTGCAACGCTTTTTCGGCGTACGTCAGCCCAAATGCCACCAGTAAAATCATGGGAACCAGTGCCACCAGCATAATCCACGCTAGCAGGCGCCCACGAACACTGGAAAACTCGAAACTCGGCTTCTTCACAACCAGGGCTCCCCACCAACACTGCGGGTACTCCATTGTCCGCGATTATTACGCCAATAAATCGTGGTGTTGTGCTGCCAGTCAGACGGGCTCTCCGCACCGGGGAACATTTCCGGGCGCACAAGTCCTTCTGACATCCACAATAAGCGAGTGCCGGAAGGAGCCCGCTCGCCAATAAAGAGGGTGTGCCAGTTACCCTGCAGACTGTCATCGATGGCGATCGATCCTGCAGCCGTCAGGGCATTTCTGCGCTTTAAGCGGTAATTCAATTCATCCGTGTTAATGGCTCGCTCAGCGGCTAACTGTGCAATCAGATCCGCCACTGTAAACGCCATCGCATTCAGACCGTTGGCCGCAACATTGTGACGCTGACTGAAATCAACGAAAGCGAGATTTTTCTGATTATGCGGATGATTTAAGTAGTGACTGATGAAGTAATACGGTGATGCCATAGGGATAGCCATATCACTGCACAGTGAAAAGATCCGACTCTGCACTAAGGCAATCTGCTCAACAAAACTGGGGTGATACATCCAGTCGCAGTTATCGAGTAACAACACATCAGGCTTATAATCGTGAATACTGTCGAGAATCGAAGGTAACTGCTCCAGCTCTCCGAGATAACGCTCTTCGACCAGTGTCGCACCCGAGATGGGCAGCAAGTGCTGCTGTAACATTCGTCCTTGCATCCGTGAACGAATATCTTCTCCGCCAAGGTAATAAATCCGCCGCCCTAAATATTGTTTAATCCAACTCAATGCTGGAAATAAATATTGGTTGGGTAAGGGACCGAGGTGCACCAAGGACTCGCTGCTGAACAGCCCTTCCGATGTACCCGGATAGATCAACGTCAATTGACGCTTTTCCAATTCAGGAAGCACGCGACGGACACAAAAAGAGTCACCGCAACCGAGAACCATGTCTACCGGCTGCACCGCTTCTATCTCGTCCAGGCGGTCGGCCAGTGCCTGCTCCTTGAGTGAGGCATCGAGGTAAGAAAAGACAAAGTGAAGACCTGCGTCTTTCTCGTGATAACGCAAGCGCTCAACCAGCATGATCTGCATCTCTTTGTCACGAGCATGCAGCACCCCAGCCTGATGGCCGATGAGCGTAACGTGAACGATGTGCGGCGATTGAAAGAGAAAGTAGAGACCACCCGAAATCAATAGTGCCGCCGCAACCAGTAAAGCTGTTTTCATGGTGTGGCCTTAGGCCTGTTTACACCTATTCAGCGTAGCAAGCCTGGCGGTCAACGATGGAACTGACTACGAAAAGATGATGAAAAGTCACAAGACAATACGTCTGCGCACTCATTCCATGTGAACAATTCTCAGTTGAAGGTTACGCTCTCCGCGAAACTCATTGATATCCAGTTGATAAACACAGTCTACAAGTTCACGGGAATGATCTGGCCAGACCTGCGTATCAATGCCAAACCAGATTGCATCAAGCGCCTGATCAGAACCGACCGGCTGCAGCACGAGCTTCAGATGATTGCCACCGACGATACGCTGCTGCACCAGACGAAACTGGCCACTGAACTGAGGCTCTGGGAATTGCTGCCCCCAAGGCCCACCTAAACGAAGCGCCTCCGCCAGTGTTGTAGAAAAATCAGAGGCTGATAACTCGCCATCTGTCTCCAACGTTTGCTGCAAAGCATCTGAAGGCAGCATCTGCGAACAAACACGATCAAATGTTTGACGAAATGCCTCGAAATCGCTCGCGCGGATTGTCAGCCCCGCGGCCATCGCATGACCGCCGAACTTGCGAATTACTCCGGGCAATTCACGATCAACCTGATCCAGTGCATCGCGAATATGTAAGCCCGGAATAGACCGAGCCGAACCCTTCATTTCACCCTCATCACCCGGCGCAAAAGTAATCACAGGACGATATACACGTTCCTTAATCCGGGAAGCCAGAATGCCAATGACACCCTGATGCCATTCCGGGTGATACAGGCTAACACCAAAGTCGGAAACCGAGTCCGTATCAGCCTGCTCCAGTAAGGTTAACGCTTCATTTTGCATCCCTTGCTCAATCTGGCGGCGATCGCGGTTAAAGGCATCCAGTTCCGTCGCTAATGCCATTGCGGTATCGGGGTTGTCTGTGAGTAAACACTCGATACCCAGCGAAATATCGTCCAGTCTTCCGGCAGCGTTAATCCTCGGTCCAACAGCGAATCCCAGATCCGTCGCGACGACCTGGCGATAATCCCTTTTTGCGACCTGCAGTAATGCCCGGATTCCCGGACGGCAACGTCCAGCTCGAATACGCCGTAATGCCTGCTCAACCAAAATTCGGTTATTTCTGTCCAAAGGAACAACATCAGCTACCGTTGCCAGCCCAACAAGGTCAATCAGTTCGGCAAGATTCGGTGCCTTCGCCGTAAACCAATTCATTTCCACCAGACGTGCTCGCAGGGCCAGCATAAGGTAAAAAACCACAGTGCATCCGCACGCAGCTTTCGACGGGAATTCACAGCCATTCTGGTTTGGATTTACGATCGCCTGTGCCTCAGGCAAGGTGTCGCCCGGTAAGTGATGGTCTGTTACCAATACAGGTATACCCGCTGCGTTAGCGGCCGCCACTCCCGCTACAGAGGCGATCCCATTATCGACTGTCATGATCAGGTCGGGTTCGCGTTGACGCGCAACCTCTACCAATTCAGGCGATAAGCCATAGCCGAAGTCAAAACGGTTGGGCACAAGATAATCGAGTGAGCTCGCTCCCATCATTCTCAGAGCCTGAATCGCTACGACGGTACTGGTTGCGCCATCCGCATCAAAATCTCCAATAATAAGCAGGCGCTTTCCCTCAGTTACAACGGGCAATAGCGCGTCAACGGCGGCGTCTATGTCTTTCAGGCTATGGAAGGGCTCAAGACCTGTCAGCTGGAGATTCAGCTCGTCTTCTGTACGTACACCACGGCTGAGATAAACACGGGATAAAACCGGATGCAGACCAGATAAGGGGGGCAGTGCTTCGGGCTCGCGCGGGCGAATCACAGGCGCATGCTGCGGCATTCTTTACTCCAGAAACAAGTAACAGAAGCCGCTCTGGCCTCTATTCAGGGGGACGAATACGATCAAAACTCGCAAAGCGTGGAAAACCCTCTCGAGTCAGACCACGATAAGTATACCGGACACGCGTGCCAATTTGAGGTGGTGATGCCCGTTCGGCATCGGTAAAACCCGTTCCTATTTCAAAGATACGACCGTCGTCCAGACGCACCTTTAACGCGCCCATCATGCCAGCTAACCGGCCTTTTCCCGGCTGGTAGCCAACAACGATCGCCTCCGCGTCATCTCGCAATGTCACTTTCTGAAGATGGTGGCTACGACCAGCAATATAGTGGCTGTCCCAACGATGCAACATCAGCCCTTCGCCACCAGCTGACAGCGTTTTCTCTAACAAGTCATCCAGCTCCTGCTGACCCTGCAGTCGATACTGCTGAACCGGGCGCACATCCGAGGCAGCATTCGCACCCAGTAACTCGACCATGGCTTTGTAACGCTCAGCAAACAGCCCTTCATGCTCAGGCATATCGAACACCTGATAGATGACCTCCTGCCAAAGGGGATGACTGTCGCTGTCATGACGACGAATCAAACCACTTACATCCGAAAACCGGCCGTAACCTAACCAGAGTTCACCATCGAGCGGCTCATCAGGTAACTGCGCGAGAAACCAGGCGGGCGCAGAAATAACCCGCCCACTACGAGTCATTAAGTTCACACCGTCCCAGAAAGCGCGCACGCCGTCATACTTTTCGCTAACGCCAAACTGCTCCAGGGCATCACTTCCCTCATATCGCTCTGCTAACATCAAATGAGGACGTAATTCCTTTGCATGCACCATCGCCCAGACGGGAAGCATGCCTCCCAGCACGAGCAGAACCGCGATAAAATATGGCATCCAGCCAGACATACCCTGCGCCTTTCTTGTTATGATGTTGTTATACATAGCGCGTTTGTTGGCGCTAAGAAAGGGATTAAGACGGCAACTACGACATTATTCTTAGGGCGAATACCTATGAGTTTTTATTTGCTAGGCCTGGGCAGCAACATCGAACCAGAAGAAAACCTCAACAAAGCACTGAACGCGTTAACTCATGAAGGCGACTTGATTGCCCACTCGCCTGCGGTGTTGACCGCCCCTGTTGGTGACACCTTCAGCCAGGTATTCGGCAATCAACTTGCAATACTGAAGACTGAACTGCCCGCCCCGATGCTGAAGCAGAGACTACAGAGAATAGAAGAGAGTCTGGGCAGAGAGCCCAAATCCCCCGGACGCAAAACCCGGGACAGAACCATTGATATCGATATTCTGAGCGATGCCAATGACCCCGACAGCCTTCGCCGGGAAGCACCCGACGAAAGCTACTACGCAGAAGTACATCGAACCTGGAATCAGGAACTGAACGTCTGATCGTAACGATTGGCGACAAAGCGCCCTCCGTCGACACGCATCACTGAACCTGTGACGGCAGGCGCTTTGATCAGATACGAACACGCCTCAACAATTGCACCGTATCCCAGTTCTTCACCTATCAAAGACTGAGATAACACACGCTCACGATAGGCCTGATCATGCTCAGGTAAAAACTTAATCGGCCCAGGCTGGATCACATTCACTCTAACCTTGCCCGCTAAGCGTTGTGCCATACTCAGGGACCAGTTCTGCAGTCCTGCCTTAGCAGCACAATAAACAGAAAAACGCTGGTTTGGGATGTCCGCATAGATATCACTGATGCTAATCATAGACGCCCCATCCGACCAGCTATCCGCAAGTGCCTCGGTAATCATCACTGGCGCTGTCACATGCACGTTCTGATGCTGCGAAATATGCTGAGCCAGATCTTTCGCCGCTGAATCTGGAACAAAACAGCTGGCATTGTGGATAACCAGATCAAATGGCCCGAATCCGGGTAACTGCTCACAGAGATTACGGATGCTGTCGGGATCACAGAGATTGGCCTGAACCAGACTCAGATTGGGGTGCTCTTCTAACTCACTACGCGTGTTGTAATGCGCGACAACCTGCCAACCTTCTTTAAGAAAATGTTCAGAAAGCGTCTTGCCCAGGCGGCGACCGCCACCGGTAATCAGAATGCGTTTGGTCACGAGAAACCTATACGGTCAATTAAGGGGAATCATGGTAGCGTGAAACCGAAGGACATGCAGGTTTATTGGAAGGAACGACCGCAAGATCGACGTCTTATCCAAATTTCAGGCACAAAAAAAACCAGCTCGATGGCTGGCTAATTTGTTGGATGCGGGGGCCGGATTAGAATGGGGGCGCCTAGCTCGGCGACCGCAAGGTCGGCGGTTCATCCAAATTGCAGGCACAAAAAAACCAGCTCACTGGCTGGTTTTAATGTTGGTTGCGCGGGCCGAATTCGCACGGGCACGCCCAGTGCGACGACCGCAAGGTCGGCGGCGTATCCAAATCGCAGACACAAAAAAACCAGCATATCAGCTGGTTTTAATGTTGGTTGCGGGGGCCGGATTGGAATGGGGGCGCCTAGCTCGACGACCGCAAGGTCGGCGGCTTTTCCAAATTTCAGGCACAAAAAAACCAGCTCGTGGGCTGGCTAATTTGTTGGTTGCGGGGGCCGGATTCGAACCGACGACCTTCGGGTTATGAGCCCGACGAGCTACCAGGCTGCTCCACCCCGCGACAAATACTCTGA
>PDUK01000073.1 GCA_006212115.1 Thalassolituus sp.
TCGGCCTCAGCACGCTTCTGCGCTGCTTCCTCTTCTGGCGTCAACGCAGGTTTTGCATCAGCCTTCTTCTTCGCTGGCTCTTTAGCTTCTGCCGGTGCTGCTTTGGCTTCAGCTGCAGATTCCACAGGCTTAGTTTCTGAAGGTGCCGCTACCGGCTCAGCTTTCGCAGGGGCAGCTGCTTCAGCTGCCGCTTTTTCTGCTTCTGCCTGCGCTTTTAACGCTGCTTCTTTTTCTGCTGCAATACGCGCTTCTTCTTCCTGGCGTGCTTTTTCTGCCGCCACGTCCACTTCTTCGCGCTTCACATAAGTACGCTTTTTACGGACTTCGATATTGACCGCTTTTTTACCGCCCTGACCGGTTTTCAAAGTCGTAGTGACTTTACGCTTCAGGGTGATTTTCTTCGGTTCAGCATTCGCTTCGCCGTGACTTTTTTTCAAAAATGCGAGCAGACTCTGCTTCTGCTCATCATTCACGGTGTCAGCCTCAGAGCTCTGAGGCAGGCCCGCTTCTTTCATCTGGGAGAGCAGGCGGTCTGTGCTCGTCCCTACCACGTCGGCGAGTTCTTTAACTGTTACATCTGCCATACGTTTCTCCTATACCGGGCGAGTGAGCGAGTGATTATTCAGTGCCTTCAAACCAAGGCTTACGGGCGGTCATAATCAGCTCACCCGCTTTCTCTTCGGTCATTCCTTCGACGTCCAGCAAATCATCAATGGATTGTTCAGCAAGGTCTTCCATCGTGGAAATACCCTTGCTGGCCAGTACCAATGCCAGATGCTTGTCCATGCCTTCCATTGTCAGAAGGTCTTCTGCCGGTTCTGCTTTTTCGAGAACTTCCTCAGATGCAATCGCCTGAGTCAGCAACACGTCTTTGGCGCGATTACGCAGTTCCGTCACGATGTCTTCATCGAGGCCATCGATCTGGAGCATTTCTTCCATTGGTACGTAAGCGATTTCTTCCAACGTGGTGAAGCCTTCCTCAACCAGTAAGGTTGCGAAATCTTCGTCCACGTCAAGGCTGTTCATAAAGCCTTCGATGAAGCCAGCAGCTTCTTCATTCTGTTTTTCGACCGCTTCTTCTTCGGTCATGACGTTGATTTCCCAACCGGTCAACTCAGACGCCAATCGAACATTCTGACCACCGCGGCCAATAGCCTGTGCCAGGTTATCTTCTGCTACTGCGACGTCCATTGAGTTAGTTTCTTCGTCAACAACGATAGAAGCCACTTCAGCAGGAGCCATTGCATTGATAACCAGCTGAGCCGGATTGTCGTCCCACAGCACGATATCGATTCGCTCGTTACCACCCAGCTCGTTCGTTACCGCCTGAACACGTGCACCACGCATACCAACACATGCACCAACCGGATCGATACGTTTGTCATTGGATTTAACGGCGATTTTTGCGCGCGAACCCGGATCACGGGCAGCACCTTTAATTTCGATAACTTCTTCAGAAATCTCTGGCACTTCGATACGGAACAGTTCAATCAGCATGGCTGGAACTGTACGGCTCATCATCAACTGTGGACCGCGGTTTTCCGGGCGGATATCAAACAGGATGGCACGAATACGATCGCCCATACGCATGATTTCACGGCCGATCAGTTGATCCTTAGGCATCAGTGCTTCTGCATTATTGCCAAGGTCAACGATCACGTTGTCGCGGGTCACTTTTTTAACTGTGCCACCGATCAGCTCGCCAACACGGTGCTCGTACTGCTCAACGACCTGTGCGCGCTCAGCTTCACGTACTTTCTGTACGATGATCTGTTTAGCTGCCTGCGCTGCAATACGACCGAAGTCAGGGTTTTCAACCTGAATTTCGTAGGTGTCACCTGGCTGCAGGTTGGTGTCGATTTCATGCGCTTCTTCCAGCGTCAGTTCGTCACCCAAGCCCGGTACTACGTCGTTGCTAACGACCAACCAGCTACGGAAAGTTTCGTAATCACCAGTCTTACGGTCGATATCGACACGGATGACTGCCTCTTCGTCTTCGTAACGTTTTTTCGCTGCTGCGGCCAACGCCGATTCGATCGCTTGAAAAATAATTTCCCTGGAAACGCCTTTCTCGTTAGAAACCGCTTCCGCGACCAGGAGAATTTCTTTGCTCATCTTCTAGCCTCGCTCTGCAACCTTAATCCTTGAATTGTGGAACAACGTTAGCCTTCTCAATCAGCTCGACGGGTAACAGGTATTCGTTATCGTCTACACGCAGCACGATGTCTTCCTGTTCCACACCAATCAATTGGCCCTTGAATTTCCGCCGCCCGTCAAACGCCATGCGTAAACGTACGTCGATAATATTTCCTGCTAATGACGTGTACTGTTCGAGAGTAAAAATCGGACGATCCATACCTGGTGATGACACTTCCAGGTTATAAATCTGGGTAATCGGATCTTCAACGTCCATAACACTACTGATCTGACGACTTACCGACGCGCAGTCGTCAACGTTGATGCCATTCTCGTGATCGATAAATACACGTAACACAGTGTCCTTGCCTTGAGACAAGTACTCCAGCCCCCAAAAGGTATATCCCATAGATTCGACTACAGGCGCGAGCAGTTCATTTAACAGACTCTCTTTTGCCACGATTTACTCTCCCGGGGATCGGCTTTCGCCACAAACAAAAACTGGGCAACATGTGCCCAGTCCGCTACTGCCTTTTGCAGACCAGAACCTGGTGACAGGTTCCTGTATTACCAGCGTCTGAGAATCCAATTTACAGAACGCCAGCTACTAAAAAGCCCCTGACGTGAGGGGCTTTTCAAATAAGCAGCCGCATTATACGTGCTGCCAATAAAAAAAGCGAACCCAAGTCCGCTTTTTCGGGTAGCTCTTAAAGTGAACTACCGGAATAAGTTGGTGCGGATGGCGAGACTCGAACTCGCACGAGCGTTGCTCACCACCCCCTCAAGATGGCGTGTCTACCAATTCCACCACATCCCCACATCCGCACACAGGGGAAGAAATTAATTAGTCGTTTCTTCCATTGTTTCCAGAACACTTGCATCAGCCTCGGCAGATGCATCAAGTTCTGGAGCGTCATCTTCAGACGGCGCGTATTCTTCCACAACTGGGGTGTCCTGCTCAAGCACTTCTTGCACTTCTACAGTAGGAATTCCTACTTCATCTGCACTTGATGCTTTTTGCTTGGCATAAATGGCCAAACCCAGACTGGTGATAAAAAATGCCGTAGCCAGAATCGCCGTAGTACGACTCATAAAGTTTGCCGAACCAGCTGAACCAAATACGGTTTGTGATGCACCAGAACCGAACGACGCACCGGCATCGGCGCCTTTACCTTGCTGCATCAATACAAACACGATAATTGCGACTGCAATAACGATGTGACCGATAAGAATAAACTGTTCCATATAAACCTGAGCCCTTATGCCCGACAGATACCTAGGAATTCAGCAACATCGAGAGAGGCACCCCCGACGAGACCACCATCAATATCTTGTTGTGAAAATAATTCTGCTGCATTTGCCGCTTTCACACTGCCGCCGTATAGCAACCGAGTGGACGCCGCCAATGATTCGTTTCTGGCAGCCAACAATGCGCGGATATGCGCATGTACCGCCTGAGCCTGTTCTGGTGTTGCCGTCTCGCCAGTACCTATCGCCCATACAGGCTCATAAGCAATCACGACGCTCTGCCAGTCTGTGTCAGATAACTCACTAAGAAGTAGAGACAACTGAGTCTTTACTACCTCTTCAGCGTTACCGGACTTGCGCTGCTCAAGTGTTTCACCTACGCAGACCACTGCCGTCAGACCGCAATCAATAGCCAGACGCGCCTTGCGCAGCACAACGTCGTCTGTTTCTCCGTAGAGTGTACGACGCTCTGAGTGCCCGATAATAACCATGCTGGCGCCAATATCCGACAACATGTCACAGGCGACTTCACCCGTGTACGCACCAGATGTCTGATCGGCGCAGTTCTGAGCACCCACCGACACGGTCGCACCGGCCGCCTCAACAGCCTGTGACAGATAAGGATACGGCGGAAACACGGCGACATCACACGGTAAGTCACCGGCATCACGAATGCCCGACAGCAGTGTCTCAGTCTGAGCACGCGAGGCATTCATTTTCCAGTTACCGGCTACCAGTGTACGACGCATGAGTCTTCCCAAAATTCAAAGAGCGCAGATACTATCTGAGAAGCTCGTCCGAGACAAGACGAGCTTATGCCAGTGCCTTGCCAACCACCTCGGCCAGCTCCTGAGCCAACAATTGCGTGATAGCCGGATCATCCGCTTCAACCATCACACGCACCAGTGGCTCGGTACCGGACGGACGCAACAATACACGTCCCCGAGAACCCAGTTTTTCCTCGGTTTTGGCCAGCGCGTCCAACACGGACGGCTCTGACATCACGTCAATATCACGCTGGCGACGCACGTTGATCATGGTTTGTGGCATTTTGCTCATTCGCTTAGTCCACTCGTGCAGACCGATACCCGTGTCACGTAACGCAACCAACACCTGCAGCGCAGAGACAATACCGTCACCCGTGGAGTTGGCATCAAGGCACAGCAGGTGGCCCGATGACTCACCACCAAAGCGCCAGTTATGCTCAACCAACTTTTGCATTACATAACGGTCACCAACTTTAGCGCGGACAAAATCGATCCCTTGTTCTTTGAGCGCAAGCTCAAGACCGAGGTTGCTCATTTGAGTGCCGACCACGCCGCCATTCAAGCGCCCCTGCTGGGCGGCATGACTGGCCACAATAAAGAGCAACTGATCGCCATCAACCAACTCACCCTTATGATCGACCATCATCACCCTATCGCCGTCACCATCAAACGCGATACCCAGATCGGCCTTCTGTTCAAGCACCGTTGCGCGTAGTTTCTCTGGCGAGGTAGAGCCGCACTCTTTGTTAATATTCAAGCCGTCAGGTGTGTTACCTATGGTGGTCACACTGGCACCCAGCTCGGTAAATACCGCAGGGGCAATCTGATAGGTTGCGCCATTACTGCAATCCAGTACCAGCTTCAGCCCACGCAAATTAAGCGAATTCGCGGTGCCTTTGCAGAACTCAATGTAGCGTCCTGCTGCGTCATTGATTCGAACAGCCTTACCCAGCTTGTCCGACTCAACGCACTCAATAGGCTGATCGAGATAGCTTTCTATCTCCAGTTCGACTTCGTCCGGCAACTTCGTACCGTCAGCCGAGAAGAACTTAATACCGTTGTCGTAATACGGATTATGGGAGGCACTGATCACAATGCCGGCATCCGCACGGAACGTTCTGGTCAGATAGGCAATACCGGGAGTTGGGATAGGCCCCAACAAACCAATATCGACACCCGCAGCTGACAGGCCCGCCTCCAACGCCGACTCAAACATATAGCCTGAAATACGAGTGTCCTTACCTATCAGAATCCGACTGACACCGCGTTTCGCAAAGACCTTCCCCGCCGCCCAACCAAGGCGCATAACAAATTCAGGTGTAATCACACCTTCACCGACCCGTCCACGGATACCATCGGTGCCAAAATACTTCCTACTCATTACCTTCCCTCAAGGTTGCATTGACGACCTGCAGCGCTTCCCAGGTCTGTCGTACATTGTGAACACGAATGATACTTGCGCCGTTCTGAGCACAAATCATCGCGGCGGCTGCACTGGCCACATCCCGCTCTGCAGGATCACTATGATCACCCAGAATCTCGGCGATCATGCGCTTACGCGAAAGCCCGGTTAAAAGCGGGTAACCCAGCTCTCGCAGACTATTAAGCTGATTCAGCAGCCGATAGTTATGTTGTTTAGTCTTACCAAATCCGAAACCGGGATCGAGCAGAATCTGATCATCCGCAATACCCGCCTGCCGCGCAGCGGAAGCACGCGAGGATAAAAACTGCCCGACCTGTGAGACAACATCCTCATATTGAGGGTTGTCCTGCATAGAACCGGGCTCACCCTGCATATGCATCATACACACAGGTAAACCAGTCTCGGCTGCGGCCTGCATCGCTCCGTCCAGTTGCAATGCCCGTACATCGTTGATTATGTGCGCGCCCGCCTGTGACGACTGGGTAATCACCTCTGGACGACTGGTATCTACCGAGATCACCACATCCAAGCGACGAGCAATTGCATCCACAACGGGGATAACCCGATCCAGTTCTTCCTCTACCGATACAGGGCTGGCTCCCGGCCGGGTTGATTCTCCCCCGACATCGACGATCGCCGCACCCTGAAGAATCATGGCTTCAGTATGCTCAAGAGCCTTGTCGATCTGGTTGAATTTGCCACCATCGGAGAAGGAATCAGGTGTGACATTGAGAATACCCATGATCTTTGGCGAGGCCAGATCAAGAGTTCGATCACCACAGGAGAGTTTCAAAAGCGAATCCGCACTAATCAGAATTATTCTATGGTACAAAAAAAGCGGGCACAGTACAGAGCGTACAGTGCCCGCTTTATCAGAGAGTTACTTACTGGCGTTCGCCAGCCGGCTCACCCGCAACATCGTCATCATCACTGGCCATGTCACGCGTCTCGTTAACGTCTGACACATCAACCGCTTCACCACCAGTTGGAGTGCCGCCTGAACCGTCGCCCCAGCCTTTTGGCGCCCGCGGCTTTTTTCCCGCCATGATGTCGTCAATCTGGCTAACATCGATCGTCTCATATTCCATGAGAGCGTCTTTCATCAATTCCAGTTTGTCGCGGTTATCTTCGAGCAACTGCGTCGCACGCTGGTAACAACGATCCAGAAGGTCTTTCACCTCAGAATCGATAGTGCGAGCGGTCTCATCCGACAAGTGCGCCATCTGGCCACCGCCTGAACTGCCGAGGTAACCGTTTTCTTCATCTTCAGAATAGAGCTGAGCGCCCAACTTGTCAGACAACCCCCACTTGGTGACATAGTTACGAGCATACTTAGTAGCACGTTCGATGTCGTTGGAAGCACCCGTCGTCACACCGTCTTTACCCAGCGTCATCTCTTCAGCGATACGTCCGCCGTACAGAGAGCAGATGTTGCTCTCGATGCCGCGCTTGCTGATCGAGTGACGATCTTCCTCAGGAAGGAACATAGTGACACCCAACGCACGACCGCGCGGAATGATCGATACTTTGTACACAGGATCATGCTCTGGTACGAGACGGCCAATAATGGCATGGCCCGCTTCATGGTACGCAGTGTTCTCTTTCTCTTTTTCAGACATGACCATGGTCTTGCGCTCGGCACCCATGAGAATCTTGTCTTTCGCTTTCTCAAACTCTTCCATCGTTACTTCAGAGCGATTCGCTCGAGCAGCAAACAACGCTGCCTCATTGACCAGGTTGGCGAGATCCGCACCGGAGAAGCCCGGAGTACCACGCGCAATCAAAGATGCATTCACATCGTCCGACACTGGCGCTTTTTTCATGTGTACGTGAAGAATCTGTTCGCGGCCACGGATATCTGGCAGCCCTACTACCACTTGACGGTCAAAACGACCCGGGCGCAGCAGTGCTGGATCAAGCACATCCGGACGGTTAGTCGCAGCGATCACAATAATGCCGTCGTTAACCTCGAAACCATCCATCTCAACCAGAAGCTGGTTCAGCGTCTGTTCGCGCTCGTCATTACCACCGCCGATGCCAACACCACGGGAACGGCCTACGGCATCGATCTCGTCGATGAAGATAATGCATGGGGCTTGTTTTTTGGCCTGTTCAAACATGTCACGAACACGAGACGCACCGACACCTACGAACATCTCGACAAAGTCAGAACCGGAAATAGAAAAGAAAGGCACGCGTGCTTCACCAGCGATGGCTTTAGCCAGCAGGGTTTTACCCGTACCTGGCTGACCAACCATCAGTACGCCGCGCGGAATCTTACCGCCGAGCTTCTGATACTTGCCTGGCTCACGCAGGAACTCAACCAGCTCCTTAACGTCTTCTTTAGCTTCGTCGCAACCAGCGACGTCGCTGAAGGTGGTTTTGATCTGATCTTCGCTCAGCAGTTTGGCTTTGCTTTTACCAAACGCCATCGGACCGCCACGACCCGAACCACCGCCCTGCATCTGACGCATAAACAGCATGAACACAGCAATGATGATCAGAATTGGCAGCGACGCTAATAGAAGCTGAGCAAGGAAGCTTTGTTTCTCAGGCGCTTTACCGATCACTTCGACGTCGTTTACGAGAAGCGTGTCCATCAGCTTGTCATCAAAAGCCGGAAGAACGGATTCGAAGGCCTCGCCGCTACGGGTTGTTCCCGTAATGGTTTGTCCTGCGATCGTAACCGATTCGACCTGTCTGGTTTCAACGGCTTTCATGAACTCCGAATACGACCAGCTATTGCTGCGATCAACTGGATTGAGCCCTTGAAACACCATCATCAGCACTGCGGCGATAACGGCCCATAAAACGAAATTTTTTGCCATGTGAGGCACCACCTTACTCAAACAGACCGCTCAACGGCCGGAATTACTACGCTTAGCTTAGCAGCCAATGCTCAGGGACGGAAACCTTTAGCGACGATATACACCTCACGGGATCGCGCTCGCGAAGCTTTAGGTTTGCGAATCATCACCTTCGCAAACGATTGCTTCATATCTGCCAGGTAGGCATCAAAACCTTCACCCTGAAACACTTTGGCCACGAAACTGCCATTTGGTTTCAACACTTGACGCGCCATATCCAAGGCGAGTTCTACAAGATACATAGCACCCGGCTGGTCGATTGACGACATACCACTCATATTGGGGGCCATGTCCGAAATTACAAGGTCTACCGGACGATTATCGATCACGGCGACCAACTCGTCGTAGACTTCTTCTGTCGTAAAGTCGCCCTGAATAAAGGTCACGTCAGCAATGGCGTCCATTTCAAGGATGTCTGAAGCGATCACCAGGCCCTTCTCACCGACCCGCTGAGCCACTACCTGAGACCAACCGCCCGGAGCTGAACCCAGATCCACTACAACCGACCCCGGGCGCATCAGTTTGTCTTTGTCGTCCAGTTCAATCAGTTTGTAGCTCGCACGTGTTCGGTAGCCATCCTGCTGGGCTTTCTGCACCCAGATATCGTCAACGTGTTCTTTGAGCCAGTCCGCACTGGATTTCGAGCGTGCCATAGGGCTTTTTACTCCGTAAATTTACGTCTGCGAGCCCATCAGGGGGCGGCTATTCAAGCCCGTCTGAGGTATACTCGCGTGCATCAACAGACTTATTTTACACCCTAACGTCGAGCGACCGAACCCTATGCCTCTCAGCAACGAACAAAAGAAAGCGTACCGATCCATTGGCCACAGACTCAATCCCATTGTGACTGTCGCGGGGAATGGCCTGACGGATGGCGTTATGGATGAGTTGAATCGCGCGCTGGATGATCACGAACTGATCAAAATTAAAGTCTCCGTCGGTGACCGTGAAGTCAAAAAAGCCGTGATCGCAGAGCTGGTTAAGGCGACAGGTGTGGAGCTGGTACAGCAGATAGGTAACACCGCCCTGCTTTTACGTCGCAACCCGAAAGCCAAGCCAGAGCTATCGAATCTGCAGCGTTGAATACTGCATTTCAGGACAAATTAACCATCCCCCGGACTGCGCGTGGACACGCCATCAGGATCGGGGATAATGCAAAATAAAAAAGGTTAAGCAACGATGTCGAACATTGTTATTTCAGGCTCAGGCCTCTTCACACCACCGCACACCATCTCCAACGACGAATTGATTGAGGCGTACAATGCCTACGTCGAGAAGTTCAACGCCGACAACGCCGCAGCCATCGAAGCCGGTGACGTCGAGGCTCTCCCCAGCTCAAGTAGTGCCTTCGTAGAAAAGGCCTCAGGCATTAAGTCGCGCTACGTTATGTACAAAGACGGCATGCTGGACCCTGAGCGTATGGCTCCAATCTGCAAACCTGCACTGGCAGGAGACGAGCCGGAAACCGTCACCATGTCTCTGGAAGCCGGAAAGCAGGCCATGGAACAGGCAAACAAGAAGCCTGAGGACATTGACCTCGTCATCATGGGTACGACTAACCATCAGCGCCCTTACCCTTCTGCCGCAGTTGAAGTGCAACAAAAGCTCGGTATCAAAGGGTTCGCGTACGACATGGGCATCGCCTGCTCCACAATGACCTTCGCCATGATTAACGCATACACTGCTCTGAAAGCAGGTACCGCGAAGTGCGCACTCATCGTGAACCCTGAGTTCGCGTCACCACAGCTCAACCTGAAGTCACGCGACAGCCACTTTATTTTCGGTGATGTTGCGACTGCAGTCGTTATGGAACTGGAAGAGACCTGCACCTCTGATGTCGCCTTCCGTGTTCTCGACACGAAACAGATGACGACCTTCTCGGATAACATTCGCTGTGATGGCAACTACACCGACCACATTTTCAGCGATGATCAACTACCAGAAGATCGTCCGTACTTCCGCCAGAACGGCCGTAAAGTCTTTAAGGAACTGCTCCCGTTGGTAACGGGCTTTATCACCGAACAACTGGGTGAAAACCAGCTCGAGGCCAGTGACCTTAAGCGTATGTGGCTGCATCAGGCGAACCTGACCATGAACATGTTCGCGGCGAAGAAGCTGTTGGGGCGCGAGCCTGAAGCCAACGAAACCCCTATCGTACTAGATGAATTCGCTAACACCGCGTCCGCAGGTTCTTTGATCGCATTCCATCGCCACAAAGACGGGTTTAACGTTGGCGATAAAGGATTGATCTGCTCGTTCGGCGCAGGTTACTCAGTCGGCAGCCTGCTGGTAGAGAAAATGTAACGTCCGACAGCCCTGCTCCCTGAAAAGCCGCACCTGCTCTGCAGTGCGGCTTTTTCTTTGCCTGATCTTTTTCTAGTGCGACAAAGCCGACGTTACATCTAAGCCGCTGATTATTATCGAATAATCTGACAAAATGATCGCTTACACACTGAAAGGCATGATCAATGGGTCAGATTATACAGACTGAGATGACCGAGCTGGTTACCCCCGGCATGGCCAACTTCTCCGGCAATATGCATGGCGGAGAACTTCTCAAGCTACTCGATAAAGTCGCATACACTTGCGCAATGCGGTACAGCGGACACTACGCAGTAACGCTTTCGGTTGATAATGTACTGTTTAAACAGCCTATCCATATCGGCGAACTGGTTACCTGCCTGGCGACGGTCAACTATGTTGGCAGAACCTCAATGGAAATCGGCATCAAAGTGATCGCCGAGGACATTAAACTCAAGACGGTACGCCATACGCACACCTGTTACTTCAACATGGTAGCCATGGACGAGAACAACAAACCTACGCCATTACCGCCCCTTGAGCTCAAAGACGATGTTCAGGTAAGACGCTACAACAAAGCAATGAAGCGACGTGAAGCAGGTAAACGCTTACAGAAGATGATGAAAGCAATCGAAGCCGATGACGGTTCCGATCAGCTGGGTGTCGATCTCGTTAGTTGCCCTTAAGGGGTAAGTCAGCCATAAACCGGGCGATCAGCTCGCGCCAGATGGATTTACCCAGATCATCAAAATCTGCCATGGTAGATACCATCTGCGCCCTTGCTTGCTGATCAACCATTTCTTCCGGAAGCAAGGGATCAAACGCAATATCTCTCAACACCCGGTCTCCGATCAGAAAGCATTCTCTGGCAGCAACATCGAGCGGCTTATCATGAAAAGTCTGCCGCCAACCAAGCATCTCCTCAGTGTTATCACGATAGCGGGCATTGATGTCGTCGATCGGCCACAAGGTTTCAGACGCGGGCCGCGCCTCCTCATTAAAACCGTCAGCACAAAATACGCAGGCTTCGGCTTCCAACCCCAATCGGAATAACTGCTGGGTAACCTCAGGAAGAGAAGCTACTAGATTGTCCGGCCGTACCAGTAACCCCTGATAGAATTCCCTGAAGCCGAGCATTTCTGTCGCACGCTGCCTCTGCCTGAGCACTTTGCGGTCACGACGTCCAAGGTGCGCGGTATAAATAGCGATCCATTTGCCACTCCACGAACGTACTTTGTCCTCTGTACATCGCCAGGCACTCTGGCGCTCTGCCAGATGCTGAGCGGATGGACCAAGCACGTAAATGCCTCGCTCCGTCAGGTCCAGGAAGCCCTGCTTCGTAAGACGATTCAAGGTAACCCGAACGTTATTCGCCTCAACAGAGAATAACTCCGCCATCCTTACCATGACCTGAGCGGAGATGGGCTGCTGCGCTTCTTTTACCAGATTCAGGATTAACTTCTTGGCGGGATAAGGGCTCGCGGACTGAGACATAGGTGCGGCTATTTATTCATTTTTATCATTTGAAGCCATCATTTTAGCATATCAGCCCGACAGGAATAATTACTAGATTTATCCCATTGTATCATGTAGTGTAATTTTAATAATAACACTCACCGCATAATGACTTATGAAGCAATCTCACGATTTGTTTGAAACCGGGCTACTCAGGGAGTCCGCCCGCCAACGCCTGACCGCGGAACTCGGCAGCGATACCATCCAGCGACTTCAGCAGCGATCCAATATTAGGGGAGGCTGGGCCATCATAAGTTGCTGGCTAAGCATCGGATTATTATTAGCGTGCTCATGGTTCGCCATTGATCTACTGAGTTATTGGTCAACTCCCATTGTCTTGCTATGCCTTCTGTTTCTCGGCGGTCGCATTCTCGCTCTGGCCATTCTGACCCACGAAGGTGCTCACCGGACTCTGCTCGCAAACAGTAAATGGAATGACCTGATCAGCCATTGGTTGTGCGCGGCCCCTGTCTATCTGGACTTGGCCAAGTACCGTTACCATCACGCACAACACCATATTCATACGGGGACAGAGAAAGACGTCGACCTGCCACTCATTGAGGGGTTTCCGACGACTCGCCCGTCTCTGATGCGAAAGTTCATTCGCGACCTGACAGGACAAACCGGTATGAAGTCACTTATCGGTCTGTGTCTGATGAACGCCGAATTTATTCGCTGGAACGTAACCGGTGTGGTCGATAAGCTGAATCATGCTGACTGGCACTGGTATCACCACCTCCGCGCCTTCTTTGTAAACAGTCGGCGTACATTCCTGTTTCACGCTGGATTCTTCGCTATTTGCTTCAGCCTGAATCTGACAGTGGTGTTCGCACTTTGGTGGGCCGCCTACTTCTTCACATACCCCTTCTGTATTCGTGTCAGAGCCATTGCGGAGCATGCAGTAACCGAACGCACTGGAGATATGTTGAGAAATACCAGAACGACCCGAGCAGGCCTACTTGCCAGAGCCCTCTTTGCACCGTGCCATGTGAACTTCCATATCGAACATCACGCATTGGTTTCAGTTCCGTTCTGGCAACTGCCCGAGCTGCACAAACTGATGCAGGAAAAAAACATCACCCCTCCCCCGCCAAGCTACTGGCAGGTTCTGAAATTGGCAGCGTCTACTCGCTAAGCTCTTTCTGGGGTCGCGCTAACGTAAATTTCAGACACAAAAAAGCCCGCAATTGCGGGCTCTTTCGTGAAATACAGAACCTGATGCAACACGCCTCAGATGTGTTTCAC
>PDUK01000195.1 GCA_006212115.1 Thalassolituus sp.
ATAAAGATCGCTTCGATGACATCTGCATGCACCTGATCGTGAAAGACAACGAGACGGATACCGTCGTTGCCTACAGCCGTATCCTGACCAATGACCTGGCAGCCCGCGCAGGCGGCTTCTACTCGTCGACCGAGTTTGACCTGAGTAAAGTCCTGAAGCCGGGCAAGACCTACATGGAAATCGGTCGTACCTGTGTTGATCCTGATTTCCGCACGGGTGCCGCCATTGGCTATCTCTGGGGATTCCTCGCCGAGTATATGGAAGTCAATCGCATCGACTACCTGATGGGATGTTGTTCGATCCCTGTCTCAGGAGGCTTTGAGCAGGTCAACGCCATCATGGATCACCTGCGCGAAAAGCATATGACCCCAGAAAATCTGCGTGCCGTTCCGCAAATACCGGTACCAGCAACACCGACCGAACTGGATGGCAAAGCCCTGGTGCCTTCACTATTAAAGGCTTACCTGAGAATTGGCGTAAAGATCTGCGGCGAACCGTACCTGGATGCTGATTTCAGAGTGGCTGACGCTATGATTCTGCTGCGCCGGGAAGATATGAATTACCGCTTCCTCAGCCGCATTCTGCGCGGCTGAGCGACAAACAACGGGGCTAAGAGCCCCGTGCCTTTCAATTGGTCATCAAAGACCGGATAGATGCGAGATCAACCGTTTCGCTGTAACGGTTTCTTCCGCCTGCTTTCGCGGCGTAGGCCTCATCTGCCGCCTCAATCAACGCATCCATACTGTCAGATGTCGATGGTTCCGCCCAAGCCAGCCCCATGCTCACTGTCAGGATATCGCTCGTATCAGAAGCTTCATGTGGGAGCGACAAGTCTGTCAGAGACGTTTTTATCCGGTCAGCCACAACCTTCATACCTTCAAACTGAATGGATGGCAGAACAATCGCGAACTCTTCACCGCCAAAGCGCGCGACCAGATCTCGCGGTCGTTGCGCCTGTTCTTTCAAGGTCGTCGCCACTTTCCTCAGGCAGTGATCACCTTCGAGGTGACCGTAGTGGTCGTTGAAGGCTTTAAAGTGATCGATATCGACCATTATCAGACCGATATTACCGCCTTCTCGTTTCGCTCGAAGCCATTCAGCTTTGAGGAAGTCGTTGAAATAACGGCGGTTAGCGATTCCCGTCAAGCCGTCGGTCACGGAAAGTGACTCCAGACGCTGCATTTCTTTTCGCGCCGTCAAAAGCTGATCAATCCGGATACGACACAGCTGTGAATTCAGAGGCTTACGCAAATAGGCATCGGCTCCTGTACCCAGTGAAGAGATCTCCATCTCATCGTCGTCCGGCCCCATCACAATCAGCCCAATCTGACGGGTTTCCGGGTCCTGCTTCCAGTAGTGACAGAAGCGAGATAACTGTTGCCCCGTGAAATTCTGATCCACGACCAGCAGGTCTGGCTTACGATCAGGTTGATCAACCCAGTAATCCAGTTGCTCCTGATTCATCGCGCTTACCAGCGATACTTGCTTACCCAGCGCTTCACCAAGCTGAGCCTGTACAGACAGAGTCTCATCTGCAATCAAAATAATGGGTTCTGTTGCCATAGTCCGGTGCCCCGACCGTTGTCCAAGTTAGGCAGGCCTGAATGGCTAAACCACATACTGTTAGCTCTTAAAGCTCTCAAACCTGCCTTGAATATTATCGGCCAGCATATCGTATTCTTGCGGCGTGTTAATAAAATTTAACGATTAATTACTGGACGCCAGTTTAATTAAAAGTTAAGCCCTTTTTATCGTCAGTTTATTGTCAATCCTAACCCGATTTGTCCTATTCCAAGCGACAGAGTTGGCTGGCATGAGGCCATTGTTACCGGCATCTTCAACCCTCACGGTTGAACCTGATAAACTACCAGAGTGTTTTCAACAGGAGTTTCACCTATGCTCGTCCGTACTATCTGCCTTACTGGAATGCTCACGACAGCCACTTTGTTCTCTGGCTGCAGTAATCATCCCGATGTCACGACAGACTTCACCGTAGATAAAGCGATCAGCAAAGAGAAACTTCCGGATTTTTCTTCCTACTCAAACGTCAAAGAAAAGAAACAGGCATTCTTTGCGTTTATCGAACGCCTGGCAGATGAAGCCAACCGGGAGATCAAGGCAGAGCGTTCAGCATTGCTTGCCATCCGGGACTTTGGGCAATACGACGAGCTGGATGACAGCGCCACTGAATTTCTGCAAAAGCTTGCTACCAAGTACCGTCTGGAAGACGTAGAAGATACCGGCAGGCTGGTCGAACGTTTACTGCTGCGCGTCGCACCTGTGCCACCAAGCCTTGCAATGGCTCAGGCAGCAAACGAGTCTGCCTGGGGAACCTCAAGATTTGCCGTGAAAGGTAACAATCTGTTTGGTCAGTGGTGCTTCAGCAAAGGCTGCGGTATTGTGCCTGAGCAGCGCGCCGGCGACGCATTTCATGAAGTAGCGTCCTTTAAAAGTCCGTACGCGAGCGTACGCAGTTACATGCTGAATATTAATCGCCATGATGCATACCGGGAATTGCGCCGGATTCGTGCAGAGGCGCTGAAAAACAAAGGCTTTGCCAGTGGCACCGTGGTCGCTGGAGGTCTGGAAAGCTACTCCGAACGCGGCCACG
>PDUK01000009.1 GCA_006212115.1 Thalassolituus sp.
AACCTGGAAGCCTACATTTCGACTGTTAATGCGATTCCTGTGCTTACGCCAGAAGAAGAAAAAGATCTGGCTGAGCGTTTTCATTACAAAGAAGACCTTGAAGCGGCGCGTCACCTTGTTATGTCGCACATGCGCTTCGTGGTGCACATTGCGCGTAGCTATTCCGGTTATGGCCTGAACCAGGGCGACCTGATTCAGGAAGGTAACGTCGGCCTGATGAAGGCAGTTAAGCGTTTCAACCCGGAAGTGGGTGTGCGTCTGGTGTCGTTTGCTGTGCACTGGATCAAAGCCGAGATCCACGAATTTATCCTGCGCAACTGGCGTATCGTTAAAGTAGCGACGACAAAGGCACAGCGTAAGCTGTTCTTTAACCTGCGCAGTCAGAAGAAAAAACTGGGTTGGTTGTCTCAGGACGAAGCAACGGCGATTGCTGAAGATCTGGGTGTTGAAACCAAAACTGTATTCGAGATGGAAGGTCGTCTGAATGCACACGATGCCGCGTTTGACGCCGGTGCTGACGACGATGATGAAAGCGCCTACAAAGCGCCAGCGTACTATCTCGAAGATCACAGCCAGGACCCTGCAATGCTGGTTGAGGCGGATAACTACGAGCGTGATGCCAACGGTCGTCTGGCGGAAGCCATGGCCGATCTCGACGATCGTAGTCGTACGATTCTGCAGCAGCGTTGGCTGAGCGAAGAAAAGGCGACACTGCACGAGCTGGCTGATATGTACAAAGTCTCCGCGGAGCGAATCAGACAGCTTGAAAAGAACGCGATGAAGAAATTGAAAAACGCCATCGGAACCGATCTGGTTTTGGCGTGATCACCCTTTGATTGCTGAACGCTTCGCAGCGTTACACGAAAGCCGCTCACCGAGCGGCTTTTTTGATTTTCACAAAAATGTCATATATCGGCCTGATACTCCCACTCCCTGCATGTCATAGGACGGCTCCGGGATAGGTCTGCTCGAATAAGTCAGGTTACAATCATCAGGCGGCAATCATCAGGCGACAAGCCTCGCTTAATAACAGGCCTCGCTTAATAACAGTCAATGACAGCACAAGACCATCCGGTCTATCAGGAGTAACCCATGGCGTTCAATGATGCTCAACGATTCTTCCCAGAGACACGCATGCGACGTATGCGACGCGACGATTTTTCCCGTCGTCTAATGCGTGAGACTCAACTGAGTGTAGATAGCCTGATCTACCCTATGTTTGTGCTGGAAGGGCATCAGGAACGGGAACAAGTGGCATCAATGCCGGGTGTAGATCGCCTTTCTATCGACTTAATGATTGAAGAGGTTAAGCACCTTTATAAACTGGGTATCCCTGCGGTGGCCCTGTTTCCTGTTACGCCACTGGATGCTAAATCTGAATTGGCAGAAGAGGCCTTTAATCCGAACGGTCTTGCTCAGCGCGCAGTACGCGCTATCAAAGATGCGGTGCCGGATATGGGGGTGATCACTGACGTCGCTCTGGACCCGTTCACGACACACGGTCAGGACGGAATTATTGATGCCGAGGGTTACGTTCTGAACGATCAGACCGTCGACACTCTGGTACGGCAGGCGTTGTCTCATGCTGAAGCCGGTGCAGATGTCATTGCTCCGTCCGATATGATGGACGGCCGCATTGGTGAAGTCCGCGCGGCACTGGAGCAGGAGAATTTCGTTAATACGCGTATTATGGCGTACTCAGCGAAATACGCATCGGCTTACTACGGCCCGTTCCGGGATGCGGTCGGCTCAGCAGCCAACCTCGGCAAAGCCGACAAGAAAAATTATCAGATGGACCCTGCGAACAGCGATGAAGCCTTGCACGAAGTTGCATTGGATTTGTCCGAGGGTGCGGACATGGTGATGGTGAAACCCGGCATGCCGTATCTCGATATCGTACGCAGAGTAAAAGACGAATTTAAAGTACCGACCTTTGTTTATCAGGTCAGTGGCGAATACGCCATGCATAAAGCCGCCGCTCAACAGGGCTGGCTGGATGATCACGCCGTCATGATGGAATCATTGATGTGTATTAAGCGCGCAGGAGCAGATGGAATTCTGACCTACTTCGCGAAACAATTTGCAGAAGCGAATGACCATAGCTGAAAAAACGAAAACCAAGCCCGGGCAACCTACAGAGCTACCTATGATAGACTCGCAAGATATCGATCTGAACAGCAGTGAGTTTTACATCAATCGTGAACTCAGCCACCTGCAGTTTAATATCCGCGTACTGGAACAGGCTCTGGATGATACCCATCCCTTGCTTGATCGCTTGTTTTTTCTCTGTATTTTCAGCAAAAATCTTGATGAATTCTTTGAGGTTCGCGTCGCTGATCTGGTGCATCAGCTGACCTTTAATCGCGAGCTAGCCGGTATTGATGGTCTGCATCCCGCGCAGGTCTTAGATGAAATCTACGCCATGTGCAGTACCACAGTGGCTCGTCAGTACGAAATCTTAAACGATACGCTGCTGCCTCAGTTAAAAGATCAGAATATTCACTTTCTGCGTCGTGCAGAGTGGACCGATGAACAGCGGCTGTGGATTCGCGATTATTTCGACGACAACGTTCAGCCGCTGATCAGTCCGATCGGGCTTGACCCGTCGCACCCGTTTCCACGCCTGGTTAACAAAAGCCTTAACTTTATCGTTGCGCTGGACGGTAAAGATGCCTTCGGGCGTCAGACGGGCCTGGCGATCATCCCCGCACCGCGGTCTCTGCCCCGTACTTTGCGCTTGCCGGATGAATTAGTCCCGGAAGGTGAAGACCACTTTGTTTTCCTGTCCTCGATTATTCACGAATACGCCGACGAATTATTTCCTGGCATGACGGTAAAAGGCTGTTACCAGTTCCGCGTGACCCGTAACGCAGACCTTGATATCGACCATGAGGAAACATCCGACCTTGCCTCTGCACTCGAGGACGAATTGCATTCGCGCAACTTCGGTGAAGAAATGCGTCTTGAGGTGGCCGACAACTGCCCGGATGAATTGATCACCTTCCTGTTGCGTCAGTTCAATCTGGATGAGTCGGATCTGTTTAAGGTGAATGGTCCCGTCAATCTTGGGCGCTTGATCGAAGTGATCGATCAGATCAATCGTCCTGATTTACGCTACCCACCGTATACGCCGGGGCTGCCTAAAAATGTGAATTTCAAAAAGAGTATTTTTGAAAGTATCCGGGCAAAAGATACCTTGCTGATGCATCCGTTTGAGTCCTTTACGCCCGTTGTCGATCTGTTGCGCGAAGCAGCGAAAGATCCCGGCGTAAAAGCGATCAAGCAGACTCTGTACCGTACCGGGGCCAAATCTGAAATTGTGAATGCCTTGGTCGATGCTGCGCGTAATGGGAAAGAGGTCACTGTGGTGATCGAATTACGCGCCCGCTTCGATGAAGAAGAAAACCTGTATCTCGCCAACCGTTTGCAAGAAGCAGGTGCCGTCGTGGTGTACGGCGTAGTGGGTTATAAAACCCACGCTAAAGTGATGTTGATCGTACGTAAGGAAGGTAATCAGTATCGTCGTTACGTACACCTGGGTACAGGTAACTATCACGCAGGGAATGCGCGGGCCTATACCGACTACAGCTTTATGACCTGCGATGACTCTATTTGTGAAGATATTCACAAGGTCTTTCAGCAGCTCACCGGTATGGGCGAAGTAATGCGGGTGAAGAAATTGTTTCATGCGCCATTTACGTTGCATAAGCGCTTGATACAACTTATCGATCGCGAGAGAGAGCAGGCAGAGGCCGGTAATAAGGCGTTAATTCGCCTAAAGGCTAATGGTCTGACAGAACCGAAATTAATTCGTGCGTTATATCGTGCCTCGCAAGCGGGTGTTCGGATCGAACTGGTTATTCGCGGTATGTGCAGTTTGCGGCCGGGTATCCCCGGAGTGTCTGAGAATATCGAAGTCCGTTCTATTATTGGTCGCTTCCTTGAACACACTCGGGTCTATTATTTCCTCAATGGTGGTAACGACGAAATATACGCCGCGAGTGCTGATTTAATGGAACGTAATTTATTACGTCGCGTTGAAACGGCATTTCCAATCGAAGCGAATAAATTAAAAGAACGCATGAAAGCGGAATTGGAAATTTATACGAAAGATAATACGCAGGCCTGGATATTACAGACGGACGGCTCATACGTTCGTGTTCAACCAGGACCAGAAGACGAACCAATATCCGCGCAGAGCTGGTTATTAGATAATCTGGCGGCCAGTACCGGAACCAGTCAAGCCTGACTGGTTCCCTTGTGAATCACCGAAATTCTACTTTCAGACCGGCCGACTTCTGCAGGTCGGCCTCCTCTTCCAGATCCTGCGCCGTGAGCGGGAAGTTATCCAACCAGCCCTCTGGTAGCGCCAGACACAGAGTATCCTGCGCAATCGATACCTCAGGCAGAGGGACATCGTATGCTTCGCGGCTGTGATTCAGTACAGTCGCCAAGCGCAGGATACGGATCAGCCATAATGCGATACCTTGTTGGCGGGTAGGGAGTAATTCCAGTTCTTCCGGATGAATCTTACGTCTGTGATTACGCACCAGAATCGCCAGTAACATCTGACCCTGACGGGTAAAGCCAAGCATATCTGAATGTTGCAACAGGTAGGCACCGTGCTTATGGAACCCACTATGGGCGATACTCAGGCCAATTTCATGTACCCGTGCCGCCCAACGTAACCATTGAGCGAGCTCCGCGCGGGCATGGATGTCCCCTCGTATTTGTTGGAACAGCGCCAGCGCAGTCTGCTCGACGCGTTCCGCCTGCGCGGTATCAACATAGAAACGCTCCTGCATGGAGGCGATGGTGCGGGTGCGAACATCCTCGTGCCCGGAACGACCAACCAGATCCCAGAGCGCTCCCTCGCGCAGAGCACCGTCCGAGTAGCGCATGTGTTTCAGATCAAGGGTCTCGAAAACCGCGACCAGAATGGCGAGACCACCAACAAACACCTGACGACGGTCAGGCTTCACACCTTCGATATCGACGTCATCAACGGTGTCGTACAACAGGCAGTGGTCGACTACGTTCTTTAGGGCTTCTGGTGTAATGCCATCTGTTCCCCAGCCATTACTGACGATGGCTTGCTCGACGGCACGTATGGTGCCTGATGACCCAATTTCACTCTGCCAACCTAGATGCCGGTAGTGCGCTTTAATATTGAGCAATTCTTGTTTGGCGGCAGAGACAGCCTGCCTGAACTGTTTTGCAGTGATCTTACCGTCGGGGAAATAGCGTTTGGTGTAAGACACACAGCCCATATGCAGGCTCTCGAGGGCCTTTTCCTCGAAGCGTTCGCCGATAATGAACTCGGTACTGCCACCGCCAATGTCGACTACCAGACGTTGACCACCGTCATCAGCCTGGGTGTGCGCAACACCCAGATAAATCAGACGAGCTTCTTCGCGTCCGGCAATCACTTCGACTGGGTACCCTAATACTTCCTCAGCCCGGTCGATAAATGCGCGACGGTTACGCGCTGCGCGCAAGGCATTGGTGGCAAATACCACCACCCGGTCGGGGTTCATCCCTTGTAAGCGTTGCCCGAACTGAGCAAGGCAATCGACTCCGCGTTGTATCGCGTCCTCGCTAAGATAGTTCTGATTGTCCAGTCCGGCAGCTAATTGAACTTTTTCGCCGCGTTTTTCTAAGGTGCGTATTTCGCCCTGAAATTCTTCAGCAATCATCATGTGAAAGCTGTTTGAGCCCAGATCCACAGCGGCAATACGCAATGATTCTGGTTCGTAAGACGGTTGTTCTGTCATATAAGCCTGTTCAGCGGTGCGCAACGTCAATATTTGACTATGCCCTCAGTGCGGGCGCTCGTCCAGTATGGGTGTCCTGTGTGGAGGGGATAATTGGTCGTAAGAGGCGTTGTATTGCAGGCGGTGACGTAACAATCCAATTGATTCCAGACAAATGTGGCGTACAATTGCCCATTCTAATTGAGTGCATTATCTGCAGGGGAATTTCATGAGCGATAACATCATCAACACAACCGACGATTCGTTTGACACTGACGTACTGGGTTCTGATACCCCTGTTCTGGTCGATTTCTGGGCAGAGTGGTGCGGACCGTGCAAAATGATTGCCCCGGTTCTTGAAGAAATCGCTGAAGAATTCGCAGGTAAGGTGAAAGTAGCCAAGCTGAACATCGACGAGAATGAAGCGACCGCACCTAAGTTCGGTATCCGCAGCATCCCAACTCTGATTCTGTTCAAAAACGGCAATGCTGAAGCGACTAAAATCGGTGCAGTCAGCAAATCTGAACTGGTCGATTTCATCAACCAGGCGGTTTAATTCTCAGTTTGACCGTATTCCGCACTGCAAATGGGGACAAATGTCCCCGCAGTGCTGGACAACCCCTATTTATCTGTCTATATTGACTTCGCAACATTGAGAGCGGGCCATGTTTCCGCGTCCATGATGCCCTCCATGGCGATCCAGCCAGGTTATCTTCAGATCCAGCATCTAATCTTATTCAAACAAAACAACCGCAAATACTCATACCTATGAATCTTTCCGACCTGAAATTAAAGTCCGTACCTGAATTGCTGAAAATTGCTGGCGATATGGGTATTGAGCATGTAAGCCGTACCCGTAAACAAGACATTATTTTCGCTATTCTTAAAACACACGCGAAAAGCGGTGAAGATATTTATGGTGATGGCGTTCTGGAAATATTACAGGATGGTTTCGGTTTTCTCCGCAGTGCGAATAGTTCATATCTTGCTGGCCCGGATGATATTTATGTATCTCCAAGTCAGATTCGCCGTTTTAACCTGCGTAAAGGCGATAAAATCGCCGGTAAGATTCGCCCACCAAAAGATAACGAGCGTTATTTCGCACTGCTGAAAGTCAATGAGATCAATGACGACAAGCCGGAAAACGCGAAGAACAAAGTTCTGTTTGAAAACCTGACGCCGCTGTTCCCGAATGAGCGTCTGGTTCTTGAGGCCGGTAACGGTTCTACTGAAGACCTCTCATCCCGGGTTCTGGATCTGGTTGCACCGATTGGTAAAGGTCAGCGTGGTTTGATCGTTGCACCACCGAAAGCCGGTAAAACCATGTTGCTGCAGACCATTGCTCAGTCGATTACACGTAACAATCCTGAGTGTGAGCTCATCGTACTGCTGATCGACGAACGTCCGGAAGAAGTAACCGAAATGAAGCGCTCCGTTCGTGGCGAAGTGGTTGCGTCGACGTTCGATGAGCCGCCTGCGCGTCACGTTCAGGTTGCTGAAATGGTGATCGAGAAAGCCAAGCGTCTGGTTGAGCACAAGCGCGACGTTGTGATCCTGCTGGATTCCATTACTCGTCTGGCTCGTGCGTACAATACCGTCATCCCTTCATCCGGTAAGGTTCTGACCGGTGGTGTGGACGCAAACGCACTGGAAAAACCAAAACGCTTCTTCGGTGCTGCACGTAATATCGAGGAAGGCGGTTCATTGACCATTATCGCTACCGCTCTGGTCGACACTGGTTCGAAAATGGACGAAGTTATCTTCGAAGAATTTAAAGGTACGGGTAACCAGGAACTGCACCTGGATCGTAAGATTGCGGAAAAACGTATTTACCCTGCGATTAATATCCGTCGCTCTGGCACCCGTCGTGAAGACATGCTGTTTAATGAAGCCGACCTGCAGCGCCTGTGGATTCTGCGTCGTTTGCTGGCAGAAATGGAAGACGTTCAGGGTATCGAATTCCTGTTGGATAAACTCCGCCAGAGCAAGACTAACGACGAGTTCTTTGACTCGATGCGTAAAGGGAAATAAGGCACCTCTTTTTCAGAGAGCCCTCTCTTTTAAGAAGCGCCCGTGCAGTGATCTGTGCGGGCGTTTTTATTTGTACTTCTGCTCAACCTTTTCAATAACGTCGTTAGCAATACGCAGGCTTTCCAGCAGATCCAACAGGTTGTAATCCAGATTAACGTTCAGGTTTGTAGCCTGGCCATCGAAGAAGTCGGGATTCTTACCCTGAAAATTAAGCGACAAATTGAGTTGCCCATCGGGTTGATAGCGAATGCCTGATTGCAGTTCGTCGTACTGAAAGTTTTCCAACAGTTGCATGGCCATTCCCACGCTCTGATCCGCCTGAGCCAGAGCATCGGCGCTGTCATCCTGATACTGAATGACACCTCCGGGATCGCGAGCGAACAGATTGCCGCCGGGCACCATCGGTCCTGCTTTGGTTAGCACCACAGGCAGCATTCCATCCAGTAACCCGGTGGCCCGGATGCCGGCTTCTTTTTCGATGGCAGCGATCTGACTGAGTTGAAGATGATCGAGACGCACTCCAAAGCTGTTCACTTCTTTGCGGCTGTCGTAGTTAATCTCAGGCGCATAAATCCGCCCACCTAGGAGATTGGTGTGAATTTCATGGACGTCGATTTCGAAATGGCTCAAGTCTTCAGGGAAGCGTGTTTGCGTACGCGCCAGCAGGTTGGTCAAAGGCACACCGGTATCCAGTTTGCTGCCTGAGACCTGAGCATCCAGCTGATAATCGCCACTTTGTGGTCGCCGCAGAGCCAGCATGGCGTTCCACCCTTCAAAGGTCATGCTGTTGTCGTAAATAAGGCCCACGCCATCAGCGCGAAGCATCATGTCGGGTTTTATCTGAATACCGTCGTTGCTCTGCTGCCAGTCAATCCAACCTTGCCCCGATAACTCACCGTTGAGCAACTGCACACTGGTCAGGTTGGCCATTTTGGTTAACCCAAGTGCCATCCAATCCAGACGCGCTTCTGTCAGGTGCCATTGTATTGCTCCTTCACCTGTCAGTAAGTTGTGCTCGGTGCGGGTCCTGAGGCGGACTTCCCCGTTCGCTGCTGCTATATCGAGAGAGGCAGTCACTCGCTGACGAAGTTCATCCATCGTCAGCCTGACGGGGCCAGTGAGGCTGACATCCGGGACTGGCCACAAATCCCAATCCGAGTCGTTGAGGCGCATGGATAGCTGGCAGTCACTTAGCAACGCATTGGTGATGTCAGTGATATCAAGTTCGCCCGGGGTACAGGTAAGGAGTGTCGGGGCAAATCTAAGGTGAGCATTGTTGGCGCTGTTTCTGGCACTGAAAGGCGATATTTTCAGATTCAGATCGCTGGCATTGGCTCGTTGCATGTTCTGCAAGTTGCCGGTGACGCTCAGGTCTTTGAGCACCGTGGCGCTGACGGAGAAGACCTTCCACCCCTCATATTCTTCAGGACGGAGCGTGATTGCTATCCCATCGTCAGAGGTAACCTGCCAATTCTGCTCAGGAGTTAACGCCGCCCGCAGAACACCCTGTGCAGAGAGTTGGAAAGCCGGTACACCTTGTTTTTCAGCTTGCTGGCTGGACTGTTGAAAGTTGGAAGCAACAGACAGCGCCAGTTGGCTCTCACCATTCGCCTGCCAGTGCCCGTTGGGCTTTATTGTCAGATCCAGTTTGGTCGGGCCGGCCAGAGAGAGGCTAACTTGATTGCCAGTACGAGCATCCGTTTGCTTGTCAAAACCGCAGCGGGTCATATCAGCCGAGCATTGGAAATGCAGAGACTGGGCTTGCATACCGATGCGCCACTGGTCCCTCACACCGTCGGTCAGCGTAATGAGCCGGGCACTTATTGGTTCATTGGCCAGTATCAGGTTCCACTCTGCTTCTGGGCTGTCTTTGCTTACCGATAAGGTTAACTCAGATCCGGCTACCGAGAGGTTGTCGCTGACGGTTGAACTGTCCGTATCGAGGGTGGCGCTGATGTTCGCAGTCAGATCGACCGGCCAGTATGCGTTGTCAGGGCTGGCGACAGAGCCTGATAATGCCAGTTGCTTGCCCGAGATTGGGATCTCACTCAGTGTAGGGAGGGCGGTCTGTAATTCAGCGAGATCCGCCTGAAAGATCAGATCGGCACGCGAGTTATTCTCTACCTGATGGATTTCAGCGCTGAGCTGAGCCAGTAGCTCCGTGGTTTGTTGGTTGGATAGCGCCGCCAATATGACAAGATGTTCATCGGTTTGCTGCAGTTGCAGATTCACCTCAACATTTTGCTGCAGCTCGGGTAAGCGTGCGTCGCCGGTGAGCGACCAATGCTCTGGCTGAAGCACCGCATTCAGATGCGCGGACATCTCTGGCAGTTCGATCTCGAGAGACTGAACGCGTATATCCTTAACCGGTAACTGCATCAGTGCAGCCAGTTCCGGAATTTCTACCGGACTGCCGCTGGCATCCGGTGCTGATCGCTGAGAGCCCGCACTATCCGTATTGTCGTCAGTATCGTTTTCACTGGCGACGATGCGCAGGGTTTCTATGGTCAGGCTGTCTGCTTCGCCCTGCAGTAACGCTGTGCCGTGATAATTCAGTTCGGCATTTCGTATCTGGATAAGAAGGCCGGGACTGGGTTGAACATCAAGTTCGTCGACTGCGAACTGTTGGCGGGTCAGGCTGCGTATTTTCAGGTGGCTGCCGGGTGCGACGAATTGATCAAGTACGGGAGGTAGCCAGTTGTTCAGCAGCGGTACAATCGAAAGGTATAAACCGGTAACGAGGGCAAGCAGAAATACCAACGCGATCAGAGTGGCCTTCAGCCAACTCCGACCGGTTTGATGGGTGTTGTGTGTTGTCGCTTCTGCTGGCTCACTCATCACACTCACCTGTGTGTTGTCAGGCTTTCAGGGTTTTTACACCCTCTTGCGTCCCAAGCAGGAGAACGTCAGCGCCCCTCTGTGCAAACAGCCCGTTTGTGATCGCACCAGTAATCTGGTTAATGCTGCTTTCCAGCTCCATTGGCGAGGCGATACGCAGGTTGTGAACGTCGAGGATTTCGCCGCCATTATCGGTTACGACGCCTTCGCGCCAGACCGGATCACCGCCAAGCTTGACCAACTCACGGGCAACATGTGAACGTGCCATCGGAATGACCTCTACCGGCAATGGGAAGGTACCCAGCATAGGCACGAGCTTGCTTTCGTCGGCGACACAAACGAATTTTTTGGCCACCGCGGCCACAATCTTTTCGCGAGTCAGTGCTGCGCCGCCGCCTTTGATCATTTCAAGGCGTTCGTTGATTTCGTCTGCACCGTCGATATAGAAGTCCATACCAGAGACGCCGTTCAGGTCGAACACCGGGATACCGTGCGACTTCAACCGTTCTGCCGAGGCCTCAGAGCTGGCTACAGCACCATCGAACAGGTGTTTGATGTTGGCGAGAGCGTCGATAAAGCAGTTTGCTGTCGAGCCGGTACCCACGCCAACAATGCTGTCGTCGTCGAGGTGCGGTTTGATGTAATCGACAGCGGCCTGACCTACCGCCTGTTTGAGTTCATCCTGGTTCATAATCTTGTATCCGGGTGCGATGCTTTTCGCGAATTATAAGGCTTCATGCGCTACAATGCGCGTTCGCTCTGCATTTTTTTGGACCCGCAGCATGCTTAACGAATACTTGAAAAAAATACTGTCATCCCGCGTCTATGATGTCGCTGAGGAAACGCCTGTGCACACAGCGACCTTCCTGAGTGAGCGCCTGGAAAACCAGATCTGGATTAAACGTGAAGACAAACAGCCAGTGTATTCGTTCAAAATCCGTGGCGCATACAACAAGGTTGTTCAGCTCACTGACGAAGAGAAAGCACGTGGTGTAATTGCAGCATCGGCGGGGAATCATGCGCAGGGGTTGGCGCTTGCGGCGAAAGAGCTGGGCATTAAAGCTGTTATTGTTATGCCCAGAACCACACCCGAAATCAAAGTTAAATCGGTCAAGGCGCGCGGCGCGCGGGTTATTCTGCACGGCGATGCATTTGATGACGCGTTCAAGTATTCGCAGAAGCTGGTCGAGGAAAAAGGCTACACCTACATTCACCCCTACGATGACCCGGATACCATTGCAGGGCAGGGGTCGGTCGCTATGGAAATCCTGCGACAAATGCCTGTCCAACCTGATGCTATTTTTATTCCCGTGGGCGGCGGTGGCTTGATCGCGGGTATGGCAGCCTATGTGAAAGCGCTGGCACCCAATATCCGCATTGTTGGGGTTGAGAGCAGCGAATCTGCCTGTCTGGCTGCCGCTATGGCTGCTGGGCACCGGGTTATCTTGCCTGAAGTCGGAATTTTCGCGGACGGTGTCGCGGTTGCACAGATTGGCGAGAACACGTGGGAAATCTGTAAGGACTACGTTGACGAGGTTATCACCTGCACACCGGATGAAATCTGCGCAGCGATTAAAGATACGTTTGATGATACCCGCGCGGTCAGCGAGCCCGCTGGCGCGCTGGCGATCGCCGGCCTGAAGAAGTACATCGAGCGCGAGCAGTGCAAAGGACAGAACCTGGTTGCCATTCTCAGTGGTGCCAACGTTAACTTCGACCGCATGCGCTATATTTCTGAGGTCGCGGAGATTGGTGAAGGGCGTGAGGTTATTCTCGCGGCAACCATTCCAGAGGAACCCGGCAGTTTTCAGCGTTTCTGCAACCTGTTGGGTAAATCCCCGATCACCGAGTTTAATTATCGCTACAGTCGGGATGACGAAGCGCAGATTTACGTCGGTGTGAAAGTGTCGGATGAGCCCGGCTCGCGTAAGGCATTGGTCGACGATCTCGAGGCCGAAGGTTATGCCTTGATTGATATCACTGACGATGAGGTCGCCAAGTACCATATTCGCCACATGGTGGGTGGCCATGCGCCGGCATCAGTGACCGATGAGCGTGTTTATCGGTTTGAATTTCCTGAACGTCCGGGCGCACTGCTTAACTTCCTGAAGAAACTCGGGAAGCGCTTCAATATCTCTTTGTTCCATTACCGCAATCACGGCGCTGCATACGGCCGTGTGCTGGTTGGCCTGCAGATAACCGACGACAAGCGTGAGCAGCTGCAAGGGTATCTTGAGGAGCTGGGTTATCGTTATTGGGATGAAACTGACAATACTGCGTATCAGCGCTTTCTGCGTTGATACGACAGGCTGCTGACAGAGCTTCACCTTCCCGCTTGTGGCTCTGTCAGATGAAACTAGTGTCCACCTCTTTTAGTCGGAAATAATATGCTAGCAGCGCTTCGTATCGCGTTTTTGATTCTGTATTTTCCTGTGGTCTGCATGATCGGTCTGGTCATCAGTCTCGTACGCCCGTTTAACCGCAATAACAGTCGTATTATTGCCATGATCTTTGCCTGGTCGCGATATGTATTAAATCTGCGAATTAATGTGATTGATCGACCTGACCCCAGTATTCAGGGGATTTATGTCGCTAATCATCAAAGCACCCTCGACATGTACATGTACGGCAAAAGCTGTCCGGGAAATATGGCCATTCTGGGGAAGCACAGCCTGCTTTATATTCCGTTATTTGGCGTTCTGTTCTGGTTGGCAGGCAATATTTTTATTCATCGTGGTAACAAGAAAAAAGCACGCGATGCGATGAAAGAAGCGGCAGCGGTTGTTAATTCAAAAGGCTGCAGTGTCTACATTTTCCCTGAAGGAACGCGCAGCAATGGTCGCGGCTTACTGCCGTTTAAAAGCGGCGCGTTTATTCTGGCGATTGAGGCCGGTCTGCCTATTGTTCCGATTTGCGCCAGTAGTACTCATAAGAACATTGATCTGAACCGCTGGCAGTCTGGTGAATGCCGATTGAAGCAGCTGCCGCCAATCAGCACGCAGGGGCTGGAGCGAAAAGATGCGAAGCAACTGGCACAGCGGGTACACGAGATGATGGCCGCTGAAATCGAAAGCATGGACCGACAGTTAGAACGCGGGTGAGTGGCCAGCAGGCCCTCAGATTCGTCCTTTGCTGAACTGTTCCCGCGCTTGTTGCTTCTTACGTTCGCTCTTTCGTAGCAGAACGTAAAAAGCCCCTGCGCCCCCATGGTGGGTCTGGGCAGTATGGAAGGCCTGAACGTCTTCTAGCTCTTCCAACCAGAACACCAGATAACTCTTCAGTACCGCTGGATCGCCTTCGTTGCGGTCACCTTTGCCCGGCATAATGTGGACGCTGCGCAGATCATTGGAAATGCAGTCGTTAATAAATCGATAGACTTCTCTGCGGGCCTCTTCAATGGTTCGTCGGTGCAGATCCAGGCGAGCTTCGATCTCGTATTTTCCTAATCGTAGCTTGCGGAATACGCCATCCTGAATGCCCGGGCGTTTGAATCCCAGCACATCGTGAGGTCCGACTCTGGGGACATCACTGGAGCGCAGGTGGTTGCCGTCTTTGAGTGTCTCTGAGGAGACCGCCGCAGTTCGCCGGGCAGCTGTATTCGCCGCACTTTGTTCCCGCCTAAGTTGGATGCGCTCAGGCGTCTGTAACTTTTTTACCCCCTGCATTTCCTGCAGGAACAGCTCGTCTTCATCAGTCATCTGTCGATCCTCCGGGCTGCGACAAATCTTTGCAATGCCGGACACAAATTTCAGGCCATCACGCTAGTATAACCTACAGAGTTACACCGAATCACAGGAACTGACGATGAAAATACCAACAACCCTTGCCCGCTTCCAACGCTCACTCAGCCTGGTCGCATGTGGCGTACTGGTCACAACAGCACAAGCCTGGGGGTTTGATGACCGTCAGAAAAAGGTCGATTGGGAAAGCTCACTGAACCTGTCGGATGAGCAGCAGGAGCAGATCGACGCCATTGAAGACAAGTACAAAGACAAGTTCCGGGAAGTGAAACCGAGCGAAGCGGCGGGCAAGGACCGTCGCGAGACGCGTCAGGAACTGTACGTACAGATGCGCGAAGAGATCAGAGCGGTATTAACAGTCGATCAGCAGGCGCTGGCGGAAGAGCAGGTGCGTCAGCGCGAGAAAGAAGGTCGTCAGGAGCGTCTTGACCGTCTCTCGCGTAAGTTGGATTTATCTGACGAACAACGTACGACATTGGAAGAGAAGCTCGCCTCCTGTGAAGAGGAAGAGTGGCCGGTGTCGATGAAGAAGCGCGATGAAGATCGTCAGCACTTTGAGAAAGCGGTGAAGTCAGTTCTCACAGACGATCAGAAGAAAGAGTGGCGTAAGCTGCAACGTAAAGAGCGTGATCGCTGGCGTCATCACGATATGGATAAATACGATGAAAAAGGCCGTAAGGGAGAAAAGCGTGGCGGTCGCGGAGATGATTACGAGGAAGAGTGATCTGATTTGATCACAGAGCCGATGAAACCCGCCCAACGGAAAGCATTGGGCGGGTAGTCAGATCACAATAGATCAGAAGCTGTAAACCAGCGTGACACCAAATTCAGTGTCTGTGTTTTCAGTACCCGCTGGTACTTCATCAACATGTTTTACTTTGTAGGTCAGCTTCGACGCCAGGCTGCCACTCAGCTGGCTTTGCAAGCCGGTCTCTGACTTGTATACAGACTGATCGCTACCTACTTCCGCAGTGAAGTTTTCGATAAAAGAAACACCCTCACGAATATTCCAGCTGTAAGCCAGAGCCAATCGAGCGATGGCCTCGTCCTGGATCTCACCTGTCTCTTTCAACTTGTCGCGACGATAACCAGGACCAGCCTCAAGGTCGAGTTCCATCGTGTCGTTGTTCAGAACACGGTAACCGTAGTTGATGGAAGCGGTGCTCTGGTAGGTGTAACCGCTGAATCTTGCGCGTTCCTGCTGTGCCACGATGGCGAGGTAGGAGTGCTCAGTAAAATTGCGGTCAAACTGGGTCAAGGCGCCGTATTTCTCTTTAGACTTTACGCCGTCTTCTTCACTGGTCAGGGCTTCCAGTTTTACTGTGGTATCCCAGACTTCTCCAGTGCGCTTGGCCATGAAGTTGGCATTGATGCTCTGAGTGTCAGTGTTACCTGATGTGAAGATAGTACCGAGCTCTGCTGCACCGTCCCACGCAGGTTCTGCCGCGAAGGCGGAGATTGGGGTTAATAATACGGCTGCAACTAACGCGTGCTTACGAAACATAGTAGTACGTCCTGATGATATTTTATGCGGTCGAAGAATAACGAGTGACTGTGACAGGTGCAACTTGCTTGAGTTCAGTTCTGGGGAGGTTGCGCCCAGTCGCGAAGGCCATAATGTTGCAGGATTTCATCCAGACGGCCTGAGGCTCGCATCCGGACGATGCCTTGGTCGAGTAGCGTCACGAGTTGGCGTGAACGACTCGGGGAATCGGGGGAACAGGCGATGAATAATGGGTCGGCAACGCCGACAGCGCCCGCGAAATTCACTGCGTTATTAAAGCCAAGTTTATTGATGGTGTAATCCACCACAGTGGCGGAACCAATTACCGCGTCGATGCGACCCGATATGAGCTTTTGCAGGTTCTTCTCCAGTGCATTGTCGCCCTTCATGACCTGTATCCGGCTGGAGGGAATATCACTGGCGAGGGCTTGTTCGATACGACGGTCGACATCGCCCTGATCATAGGAGTAGCCGCCAATGACACCGAGGCGAATGCCGTTCAGAGAGGTATCGTCGATATAACTCCACTCCTGATCGTGGCGGACATAGAAAGCGCTTTGATCAACACCGAGTGGAATTCTGTGGAATATAAAGTCCGGAACCTCAGATGGCAGCGCTCCGACTATGCAATCCACCGCCCCTGACCTCGCTTCTGTGATGGCTCGCTCCCAGGGAATGGTGGCATATTCAAGTGTGAAACCCGCGTCGTCCCAGATCTCTCTGGCAATGTCGATCATGTAGCCGGGGCGCTCTTCCCCAGCATGTTCGTTGTACGGCGGCCAATAGTCGGCCCGCAGCTTTACGGTATCAGCCGAAGCCAGCGAACTGAGCAGGCATCCTGTAAGGAGCACAGACGCAGAGCGCAGGAAACGTTTTACTGCAGACCCGGTAAGCAATTCCATAAGGAAATGTTCGGTGCTCAAGTACGTGGGAGTTTCTTGTTAATGCGGCCGAGCAGGAAATCTTTCAGCATGACCCAGTCACCGATAAAGCTCCATAGCGGGTATCTGAATGTCGCCGGGCGGTTGTGCTCGAAGAAAAAGTGACCAACCCAGGCAAAGGCGTAGCCGGATACCAGCGCCAGTGGGATGTATTGGAAATTGCCACTGGTCAGGGCAAATAACAGCACGCCCAGGCCAATTGAGCTGCCCATATAGTGCAGGCTTCGGCAGGTAGGATTGCGGTGCTCTGATAAGTAGTATGGATAGAACTCGCTGAAACTGGTAAAGCGCTCGTTAGTCTGAGCGTTGCCATCCTGAGATTCTTCGCTTCGTGCAGTCATGGTTGCCACCTCTCCTCGTTATTATTGTTGGCGACGTCACCACCAGAAACATAACGTTATTGTTAGGGCTGCCCACAGGGCGTGACACGCCAATTGCTGGATAAAACGGGTCATAACCTACGGTAATCTGGTTACAGTATAGACAATCTGACCTTCAGGGAAAACAAACGTCATGATCGTCCGGTCGTTTGAGTGAAATTTTCGTGAAGTCGTCAGACACTTCTGAACCTTGAGCTATGCTGGAAGTCTTCTGTTACCGGCAAGAAGCCGGACACATTTGGTGCGATGACGAGGTGGAATGCAATGCTCTACACAATCAATGCCCATGTTATGAATGCTCTACGACCGATGCATGTTGCAGCACGGCTCTCCCGGCAGATGTTTTATCAACCATGGAACCCGATGAACTACGGCTGGTATCTGCGTACCGTGAGGGCGTCTCTGGAATTGGTCGAACGCCTGACTGATTTTTACGAGAAGCCTGAGTGGCGTCTGGATACGACTCGCATTGATGGGCGCGAAGTAGGAATCGAATACTGCGACGTGGTGGAAAAGCCCTACTGTAATCTGGTCCACTTTCGTCGTCGTAAACGCGGCCTTGAGCAGCCGAAGGTACTCATTGTTGCGCCGTTGTCAGGCCATTTTTCTACCTTGTTGCGAGGCACCGTCGCGGAGTTTTTACCCGATCATGAGGTGTACATCACCGATTGGTTAAACGCGCGTGATGTTCCACGCTCTCAGGGTGAATTCAGCTTCGATGATTATGTTGACTACCTGATTGAGTTTCTCGAATTCCTCGGCCCTGACACGCATGTTATGGCGGTATGCCAGCCTTGCGTGCCTGCACTTGTCGCGGCGAGCGTTATGTCGGAGCAAGGCAGTGAAGCGGTACCGGCCTCCATGACGCTGATGGGCGGCCCTATTGATGTGCGGATCAGTCCCACTGAGGTGAATGATTATGCGTCAGGGAAAGATCTCGAATGGTTTGAAGACAATGTGATTTGTCATGTGCCGGATGGATTTCCGGGACGCGGCCAGTCGGTGTATCCGGGCTTTATTCAGTTATCCGGCTTTATGTCGATGAATATGGACAACCACGTCAGTAAGCACTTTAAGTTTTTCACCGATCTGGTGAAGGGTGACGGCGACAGTGCAGAGGCGCACCGTGAGTTTTACAATGAATATCTGGCCGTGATGGATATGCCTGCACGGTACTATCTCGATACGATCCGCAAGGTCTTTCTGGAGTTTCAGTTGCCAGAAGGCACTATGGAATACCGAGGAAAACTCATCGATCTCGCAGCAATCAAAAAGACGGCGCTTTTGACCATCGAGGGTGAACTCGATGACATCACGGGCAAAGGCCAGACTGCCTGCGCGTTGGATTTATGCGCTGGGATACCTGCCTCCAAGAAAAACCACATCGAAGAACCGGGAGTCGGCCACTACGGTATTTTTAATGGCCGTAAATTCCGAGAAAGCATAGCTCCGAAAATTAAAACCTTTATGCAAAAACACAGTTGATCCTGCTGCTGGCCACCCCCTTGTATTAACAGGGGGAGTGTCCGGCGTGCATGCTCCTTACAGCCATGCCTGCTATTATCAGGGCAACTGACCTTGTGGGCTGGATCATGGCGAACAGACAAACTCTTACCGATGATATATACGAGAAGCTCGTCAATGATGAAGACGCGCGCGCGTGTAAATCCATTCCCGATAGTGCTTGTCAGGAAGTACCCGGAAACTTTCTGAAAACGCTGTTCAGCCAAGTGTTGTCGAAAATTGGCGATGCATTGGTGAACCCAAAAATTACATTGCCATGGTTAATGCAATCCGTTGGTGCTCCGGCCTGGATGTTGGGTTGGTTGGTGCCGATCCGTGAGTCAGGTTCAATGCTACCGCAGCTCGCCATCGCCAGTGTTGTGCGCACATTGGAAATCCGTAAGTGGGTGTGGGTGCTTGGCAGTGTGCTGCAGGCGTTAGCCGTGCTTGGTATTGCTGTTGTTGCCTTTACTCTCGACGGGGCAGCAGCGGGGTGGGCGATGCTGGCTTTGGTTGTGGTATTCAGTCTTGCTCGCGGTTTGGGGTCGGTTGCATCGAAAGATGTGCTTGGCAAAACCATTCCTAAACCGAGGCGAGGTACTCTGAACGGGTGGGCTGAAACCGCAGCCGGTCTGATTACTCTGATTGTCGCCGTGCTGTTACTACTGGGTGTGCTTGGTGAAGGGTCCACCCAGTTATACGCACTGGGATTCGTCCTCGCCGCTGCGGTGTGGGTAGGTGCTGGTGCGGTATACGCGGGCATTCGTGAGCAGCCGGGTGAAACAGATGGCGGTAATAATGGTTTAAAAGAAGCATTTGCTCGCATGTCTGTGCTGGCTTCGGACGCGCCCTTCCGCCACTTTCTTATTGCCCGCTCTTTGCTCCTGTGTTCTGCACTGACATCGCCTTTTATTGTTGTGCTCGCTCATCAGGAAATGAATGCGGCGATCAGCATGCTGGCTCTTTTTATGGCTGCCAGTGGCGCGGGGAGTCTGGTATCCGGGCGATTCTGGGGACGCTTCGCAGATGTATCCAGTCGTAATGTTATGGTGCGTGCGGGCCTGCTGTCGGCGCTGGTGGGCTTGATTATTTTTGCTATTGGAATTCTGCGCTCAGATTGGCTGGCTCATATGTGGGTGCTGCCGCTGCTGTATTTCGTATTGAGTATTGCGCATCAGGGCGTGCGTCTGGGACGGAAAACGTATGTGGTGAATCTGGGTGAAGGAAACCGACGCACGGACTACGTGTCGGTCGGTAATACGTTGATTGGTGTGATGCTGCTGGTCACCGGTTTTATTTCACTGTTGGAGCCGCTTGTTGGTGTCAGCGGTATTATTCTGATTCTTTCCATTATGGGACTGTTGGGCAGCTGGATGTCACTCCGTCTGCCCGAGGTGGAGTAGGGTAGCCTCGATCGCTGCTACTTGGCTGCGGGTTGGTCGATCAGGTAATTCAGATACTCATCCCGCAGGCTGCGCTTCTGTAGTTTACCGGTCGCTGTGTGTGGCAGTTCGTCAACAATCAGGACATCATCTGGTGTCCACCATTTGGCGATTTTGCCGCTCAGGTAGTCGTATACGCTCTCCTTGGTGACGGTTTTTCCCTTTACCGGAACGATAAAGAGTAGGGGGCGCTCATCCCATTTTGGATGTTTGACGCCAATCACACAGGCTTCGGTCACGTCCGGGTGCCCTACGGCGGCATTCTCCAGATCAATGGAGGAAATCCATTCTCCTCCTGATTTCACGACGTCTTTCGCCCGGTCGACAATCTGCAGGTAACTGTCGCTGTCGATAACGGCAATATCCCCGGTATCAAACCAAACGCCACCGTCCTGATCGGTGAAAAAGGCGTCGGGCTTCTCCGTTTTGTAGTAACCATTCAGAACCCACGGCCCGCGCACACGCAGGAATCCACGACTGGTACCGTCATGGGGAAGACGCTTGCCGTCGTCATTAAAGATCTCGATGTCGACGCCAAACATGGGTTTACCGGCGGTTGTCTGGAGGCGATAACGCTCATCATCTGACATGGTGGCCATGGCTTTCGTCGGTGCACCAAGCGTTGCCAGTGGTGAGGTTTCTGTCATGCCCCAGATAGGTAGCAGGTAAATACCAAAGTCCTTGTCGAGGGTTTCGACCAGCGAACGTGGTGACGCTGAACCACCCACACCGACGGTCTTCACTGATGGAATACTGAGTTGATTGGCCTTCAGGTAATCAATCAGTCGTAACCATACCGTCGGAACACCCAGCATCAGGTCGACTTTCGCGGTATCAATTAATTCATACAGATCCGGCCCGTCCATTCCCTCCCCGGGTAGAACCAGGCTGGCACCGGACATAGGAGCAATGTACGGCATCCCCCAAGCACAAACGTGATACATAGGTACAACCGGCATAACGACGCTGTCAGAAGAGACATTCAGTGCATCTGGGTTGCGGCTGGCGTAGGCGTGAAGAACAGTCGAGTTGTGGGAATACAGTACGCCTTTGGGGTTACCTGTGGTGCCCGAGGTATAGCAGAGGCAAGCTGCAGTGTCGGCGCTGAATCGAGGCCAGTCGTAGATATCAGGTTGCTGTGCGAGCAGGTGTTCATAGTTGTGTGTATTGGGCAGCGAGGTGTCGGGCATCTGATCCTGATCGATCATCAGAATAAAGCCTTTGACGCTGGTGAGCTTGTCGGCAATGGGCTCCAGTAGCGGTGCGAAACACGCATCCAGAAACACATAGCAGTCTTCGGCATGCTGAATGATGTACTCAACCTGTTCTGCATATAGGCGTGGGTTGACGGTATGGCATATCGCACCAATGCCCGATATGCCGTAATAGCATTCAAAATGGCGGTAACCGTTCCATGCCAGCGTTGCGACCCGGTCGCCCGGTTGTACACCCAGAGCAATCAGTGCATGAGCGAGTTGCTTGCTGCGTTTCAGGGCGTCTTGATAGGTATAGCGATGAATATCCCCTTCGAGGCGACGACTGATGATCTCGCTGGAGCCGTGATGGGCGGCTGCATACTCAAGGAGATCGCTGATCAGCATAGGTTGCGTCATCATCTGACCCACTGCTGGCTGGGGTTGTTTCATACGTTATCCTCCTGCTACCAGAACTTGTTCGCTTCAGCTTATGCCGGGTAGGGCGACTCAGCCACCCGAAACGCGCAGATTGTTAACAAAACGACACGATAGATTGGTTGAGGTTCGTTTCCTGATAGGACATAACAGGACAGATTATTGATGTTTATCCACCTGTTCCCGTACGACTGATGACGGGATGATTGGCCTGTTTTGTTGTATCGGGAACGTTTATGAAAAACACACTGACGTGTTTTCTTACTGCTGCACTGGCTGGAATGCTCAGCGCCGGCAGTTGGGCGGTTGAAAAGGATCCTGTGCTCGCTGACGCAAGGTCTCACGCCGCATTAGAGTCTTCGGGTTGCGCGTACATGGTGTCCGTCATGATGGAAGAAAGCGCCGGTGTTAAAGCCTCCGAGGTGGACGTCTTTGCACTGCTGTTCCTGCACGGTGACCCTGTGCGAATTCGTGAACAGCGTGGATTCAATTTCTACGATATCAAACAAGCCTCAGCGGCCATGGGCCTGCGCGCCAATGCATACCGCTCTGATGACCTGCTACTTGATCTGGCGCAGCGCAAGCGACAGCATCAGGATGGGCCTTATCTGCTACTCAAGGATAATCCTGAAGGGGTTGACCGGTTCTACCTCTATTACTCCGAAGATGACGAGTATGTATATCTACGCGACCCATTTGCGGGCATGGTGACGATTAGGCGCAGTGAGTTCAATCGTACTTTCGTACCTTACGTATTGATCATCGAAGGGAAGTTAAGCGAATTTACTGAGGTTTAGTTGGTAGCCCCCGCGAATGCAGGGGCCCTTTTCGTTGTTCAGCTACGCTCGATGGCCAGTGAAACGCCCATCCCACCACCGATACACAGTGTTGCCAGGCCTTTTTTCGCGTCGCGGCGCGCCATTTCATGAAGTAAGGTGACAAGAATACGGCAGCCTGATGCTCCGATCGGGTGACCCAGCGCGATTGCACCGCCGTTTACATTGATCTTATCAGTATCCCACTCAAGCCCTTTATTGACCGACAGCGCCTGCACCGCAAACGCTTCGTTGGCTTCGACCAGATCGAGATCGGTCACTGACCAGCCTGCTTTAGCAAGGCACTTTTTGGTCGCTGGAATTGGGCCTGTCCCCATAATGCGGGGTTCAACACCTGCGTTGGCGTAACCCTTAATGGTGGCGAGTACAGGTAAGCCGAGTTCGGAGGCTTTGCTCTGGCTCATCAGCATGACTGCGGCAGCACCGTCATTCAATGACGACGCATTGCCAGCGGTGACCGAGCCTTCTTTACTGAACGCCGGGCGCATGCCTGCCAGTTTTTCCTCTGTGATGCCTGCACGCGGGTTTTCGTCTACCTGGAAGGTGATCGGGTCGCCCTTACGTTGAGGAATGGTGACCGGAGTAATCTCATCGGTAAACTTGCCAGCTTCAATGGCAGCCAGAGCTTTTTGCTGGGAGGCTGCAGCAAAGGCGTCCTGTTCTTCGCGGCTGATGCTGTAATCACAGGCGATGTTTTCAGCAGTGATGCCCATGTGGTAATCGTTAAATGCATCCCACAAACCGTCAACGATCATGGTGTCGACCATAGTGATAGGGCCCATGCGCTGGCCATTACGGGAATTCGGCATCGCGTGTGGCGCGTTGGACATGGACTCCTGTCCGCCAGCAATAATGACGTCAGCATCGCCACAGGCAATTGCCTGCGCTGCCAGATGAACCGCTTTCAGGCCGGAACCACAGACCTTGTTAATCGTCATGGCAGGAACAGAAGCAGGCAGTCCAGCTTTGATCGAGGCCTGTCTCGCCGGGTTCTGCCCTGCACCGGCGCAGAGTACCTGTCCCATCAGAACTTCATCGACGCTGTCCGCTGGGATACCTGTTTTAGTGATTAAGGCTTGAATAACAGTCGCTCCCAGCTCGACGGCCGAAAGGCTGGCCAGAGTGCCTCCGAAACTGCCAATCGCCGTGCGGGTTGCGGCAACAATGACGACATCAGTCATGGTGTGTCTCCGTATTAATTAATGAGGGTAAGTGGGATGAGCCCCCACGCAGCGCTACAGCCAATTCATGTTATAGCTGGTTGTTTTCACGCTGTGGGGAAAATGCCTGGCTTGTGCGGTGTATAGAGCGTCAATTCTTACAATATCAGTACTGTAAGACCGGCCCTCGCGAATACCAAGCCTTAATGGTTACCCGTGTCTGTGCGATCGAGTTGACCAAGGTCGAGAACCGGCGACGCATCGATATGTTGGGCATCCATCATATGAGCGACGCGTTCCAGAGACGTCAGAATCATACTTTGCTCCCAGTCTCTCAGGTCCTGAAACTGCTGTACAAAGCTGTCCTGAAGGGGGCGCGGAGCATCCACGAGTGCTTCAATGGCTTGTTCGGTCAGGTGAACAAAGACTTTGCGTTTATCGGCACTGCCGCGTTCACGTACCACGAACCCGCGCTTACTCAAGCGATCAATGATGGTGGTTACCGTTGCCTGAGACAGACTCACGCGACGCGCTACATCGCCGACGGTCAGTTCGCCATGATGCCGCAATGTTTGCAGGATCAATAACTGAGGCGATGTCAGTCCAGAAACTTTACTGAGTTGTTTTGAATGCAGGTCGGTGGCTCGGATGATCCGGCGCAACGCCACCAATACTTCATCATAGCGGTTCATGGTTGTTTCACTTTGGTCACTCGGCCTGCGTCTGAATGCGCGGCTCGTTGGTGAAAGTTTACCAACTTGTTGATCGATAGAGTACGAAATATTCATGTGTATCGTTATTTTCCAACCTCGCAGTTTGTCGTAATTCGTCTGATGTTTAGATCTCTATATATTGAGATCTATGTATTTTTGACGCGACATTCGGATTTTTGACGCAAAAATGTCACTTTTTGTTCATTTAATGTACGTAAATTGCCTTTGTAATCAAAGCAAATGGCCAGTGTTGGACGAAAAAATACTTAGTGTTGTAAATAATTTTTCATCCTCTATAATATTTAGAGCTCAAAGTAATTGAGTGGATGCTTAATAATCAGTGTCCACTTTGGCGCAGGTGGTAACGGCAAAAAACAGCCTGATTGATGGGTGTTTGGATGGGCCGGGATGAATGGCCACTTGAGATGAAAACCAGAAAACGGGCACGTAATGGCGATCGCCAGTACGCGTAACCCGAAGAGGACATGAACCAGATATTGGCGCAGGCAGCGCCCAATGAAAAAGATCAGTCGCAGCGTTTGATTACCATGCGCAAACCCAACCCGGAAGACGGTGCGGATGTGAATGCCTTGGTAGAGCGATGCAAACCCCTCGATACCAATTCTATGTACTGCAACTTACTGCAGTGTTCACACTTTCGCGATACCGCGGTTCTGGCTGAAGAGCAGGGCGAGATGATCGGCTTTATATCGGGCTATCGTTTGCCTGAGCAGGCCGACACCTTATTTGTCTGGCAGGTGGCTGTCAGTGAAAAGGCCCGAGGGTTAGGACTCGCGAGCAAAATGCTGTTGGAGTTACTGGGTCGTCAGGAAACTGCAATCCGTCACCTCCATACCAGTATCACCCCCGGAAACGATGCGTCGTGGAATCTATTTAAGCGTCTTGCGCGAACGCTCGATGCACCCCTGAACGAACGTGTGATGTTCGATAAAGAACGGCATTTTGCCGGTCATCACGACACCGAAATGCTGGTTCACATCGGACCATTTGACTGCGCTGCGACGACCGCGACGCGTAGCGATCAGCAATAAACAGAATTTAAACCAGATACAGAGGACTTCTGATATGGGTATTTTTAAAGATCTTGAATCAAACGTACGTGGCTATTGCCGTTCTTTTCCTGTGACCTTCGTAAAGGCACAGAACGCTACGTTGACCGACAGTGAAGGTAACGAGTACATCGACTTTCTGGGTGGTGCAGGCACGTTAAACTACGGCCATAACAACCCCGCCTTTAAGCAGGCATTGATTGATTACATTGAAGCAGACGGCATGACGCACGGACTGGATATGCACACGGATGCCAAAGCGGCATTTCTGGAAGCATTCCGCGACCTGATTCTTGAGCCTCGCAACATGGATTACAAAGTCCAGTTTACGGGCCCGACTGGCACGAATGCGGTAGAGGCGGCGTTGAAGGTCGCTCGTAAGAACACAGGTCGTCAGACGATTCTTTCGTTCACCAATGGTTTCCACGGTGTGACACAGGGTTCTGCGGCGGTGACTGGTAACGGTTACTACAAAAAGGCGAGTGGCTTGCCGACGACCGGCGTTCAGTTTATGCCGTATGACGGTTATCTGGGTGATTTCAACACGCTGGAATATCTGGAAAAAGCCTTGGAAGATGGCTCATCCGGTCTGGGTCATCCAGCGGGCGTGATCGTTGAATGTATCCAGGGTGAAGGTGGTCTCAACGTTGCGTCGAAAGAATGGATGCAAGGCTTGCAGGCCATCTGTAAAAAGTACGACATGTTGCTAATTGTCGATGACATTCAGGCGGGTTGTGGCCGTTCAGGTACCTTCTTCAGCTTCGAAGAGTTTGGTATCGAGCCCGATGTGATTACCTTGTCGAAGTCCTTGGGTGGCTACGGCTTACCGATGGCGGTCGTGCTCTTGAAAGAAGAACTCGATATCTGGGGGCCTGGTGAGCACAACGGTACATTCCGTGGTAATAACCATGCGTTTGTCACTGCTCGTCGCGCGTTGGAAGAGTACTGGAGCGATTATCGCTTTGCCGAAGAAGTACAACACAAAGCCAGCGTGATTCGCCGTCGCCTGAAAGAGATTCAGGCAGAGAACGGTGGCACGTCAAAAATGAAGCATAAAGGCCGTGGCATCATGCAAGGACTCGAGTTTGCAAACGGAGACATCGCTGGTGCGATTACCGAGTTGGCGTTCGAGCGTAACCTTGTCATTGAAACCAGTGGTTCTGACGGGCAGGTGGTAAAAATCCTGACGCCTCTGACGATTGAAGAGAGCACTCTCAGTGCCGGTCTCGATATTCTCGAAAAATGTGTCAAAGACGTCCTGGCGCAGCAAGTTTCGAAAGCGTCTTAATAGACCGTCGTCATAAAACGTCACTCATAAAAGAATTCAGGTAGGAACATGATTGTAAGAACACTGGAAGAATGTAAGAACAGCAGCCGTGCTATCAACGGTGGGAATTGGGAAAGCGTCCGTATGTTGCTGAAGGACGACAATATGGGTTTTTCTTTCCATATCACAACGATTTTTGCGGGCACAGAAACACCGATTCATTATCAGAATCACCTTGAGTCGGTGTATTGCATGCAGGGTGAAGGCGAGATCGAAACGGTTGAAGATGGAAAGATCTATCAGATCCGTCCGGGTACTCTCTACATCCTAGATAAAAATGACAAACACTTGTTGCGTGCAACCAAAGACATGCACATGGCCTGTGTATTTAATCCGCCATTAAATGGCAAAGAAGTTCATGATGAAAATGGTGTTTACGCACTGGAAGCAGACACCATCGACGACTGATCCGTGACGGTCGGGAAACTGACCACACACTTAAATTAACCGGATCAGCGAGAGAATAATGATTAAACACAGCGTAGAAAAAATTGGTGGCACGTCAATGAGTCGCTACCAGGATGTACTGAAGAATATCTGGCAGCGTCCTCAGGTGCCACACAATGGCACTGAGAAAACCCTGTATCAGCGCGCCTTTGTAGTGTCTGCATACGCAGGCATGACCAATGGCCTGCTTGAGCATAAAAAGACCGGCGAGCCTGGGGTTTATGCTCTGTTCTCAGAGATGGACGAAAAACGTCCATGGCAGCAGAAACTGTACGAGGTGCAGGCTGCCATGTTGGCAATGAATGAAGAAATGTTTGAAGGGCAGGACATTGTCCGTCGTCGTTCAGACCAGTTTATCAGTAGCCGTATTGAAGATGTTAAACAGTGCCTCGAGCACCTCGAAAATGTGTGTACGTTCGGACATTTCCAGTTGGATGATCACTTGCATCGTGTACGCGAAATGCTCAGTGCACTTGGTGAAGCACACAGTGCTTACAACTCAGTCCAGCTGTTGAAGCTTAACGACATTAATGCACGTTTTATTGATCTGACTAACTGGCGCTCTGATAGCCAGCAGACACTGGAAGATCATATTCAGGACGCGTTTGCGGACGTCGATTTCACTCAGGAAATGCCTATCGTCACGGGTTATACCCAGTGTCGTGAAGGCCTGATGAAAACCTATGATCGCGGTTACAGCGAAATGACGTTTTCAAAAGTGGCGACCGTGACCGATGCCGGTGAAGCCATTATTCACAAAGAATATCACCTGAGTACCGCCGACCCAGAAATGGTCGGAGCAGAAAATGTGCATCCGATTGGACTGACCAACTATGACGTAGCGGATCAGCTGGCTAACCTGGGTATGGAAGCGATTCATCCTCGTGCGGCGGCAGGTTTGCGTAAGCGTAATATTTTGCTGCGCGTGAAGAACACCTTTGAGCCAGAGCACGGTGGTACCGAGATCCGCAGCGACTACAGCAGTAAGACGCCTAAGGTCGAAATCATTGCGGGCACCCGTAATGTCTGGGCGCTCGAGTTGTTCGATCAGGATATGGTCGGCGACCCGTCTTATGGCCAGAAAATGAACGATCTCGTTTTTGAATCGGGCGTACGTGTTCTGACGAAAGACTTTAATGCGAATACCGTGACCTTTTATCTGAAAGGTAACAAGCGTCGCATTAACTGGTTGATGGACCGCTTACAGGCGAATTACACCAGTGCTGATATCCGCGTTGAAAAAATGGCGATGGTCAGTGCCATCGGTAGCGATATGAAAGTACCGGGTTTGTTAACTTCAGCGGCGTCTGCGCTGTCTGATGCCGGTGTGAACATTCTTTCTGTGCACCAGGCGATGCGCCAGGTCGATATGATGTTCATCGTGGCTGATCAGGATTACGCTGCGGCGGTGAAAGCACTGCACAGTGGTCTGATTGAAAGTAACAGTGACTGGCAAGCGGTGCAGTCAGCATGATTCGCACTGTCTGGAATCTGGTGCTGTCATTGATGGCCTTTGCGTCTGCTCTGGTTCTTTTACCAGAGCGGGTGCACGCCGAAACGTCTGGGGATGTAGATGCCCAGCAAGCGAAAGTAGAACAAACCCAAGCGAAAGCAGAACAAACGATAGAGGCGCTTAATGCGCCTTTGTACTCTCCGTTCACCGAGCGCTATCTGCTTGATGAAGTGAAAACGCTGCGTCAGATGTTGGCGGATCACCGGGTGGAAGTCACAGAAAAAATGACCGACCGTGAGTTGGAAGTTGCCGATAAAGCGCTGATGTATGCGACGGATACGGTTACGTATTTTTTCTATCTGATCGCCGGAGCGTCGACTTTACTGGTCCTGATCGGATGGAATTCATTACGCGAAATTAAAGAGCGTGCCAGCGCCCTGGCGAACGATGAGATTCAACGGATCACCAGTTCTTACGAGGAGCGCCTCGAAAAACTCGAGCGTGAATTGCACAGTAAGTCGCGCCACATTGCGGCAACACAGGAAGAGATTGAGCTGACCAACGAAGTGCATTCGTTGTGGCTGAAAGCGTCTCAGGAGTCGAGCGCTCAGAATAAGATTGCCATCTACGACCAGATTCTGGGGCTGAGACCAGAAGATGTAGAAGCCATTACCTACAAAGCCGATGCTGCATTATTGTTGGGGCAGGCGCAGTGGGCGAATGCCTTGGCTAACCGGGCACTGACGATTGATCCGGAAAACAGCCACGCCAAATACCAACGGGCCTGTGCGCATGCCGAAAGTGGCTACATCGAAGAAGCCTTGCGGGATCTGTCCGAGGCCATCGAGACATCTGAGGCACTGCGTGAGCAGGCGGCTCATGACCCGAGTTTTGAAAAATTACGCGAACTCGATGAGTTCATCTCCATGACTCAAGTGGATTCTTGACGCACTGATCATGCGTTTCGACTCTGAATAGCCGGCGCATGTGCCGGCTTTTTTGACCGCTTTGTCTGGCGTTGCAACGGTGTTTTCTATCAGCGCAATGCAGAAAACCAATTTCACCGGAACCAAATTCATCGTCATCCTTCATAGCATTGATTACGTCAGAAAGTACGAGGAGACGGAAAAATGCATGACCCTCAATACAGGACAGCCGGACGTCGGGCGATTGTCGTCGAAGGCGGCGCAATGCGCGGTATTTTTGCCAGTGGTGTCATCGATCAGTTTCTTGCTGATCAGTATTCTCCGTTTGATTTTGCGATTGGCGTATCGGCGGGCTCGACGAACCTGAGTGGCTACCTCTCGCGTCAAGCGGGCCGGGCACGCACCGCAATTATTGATTACGCTCGACAGAAAGAGTTTTTCAGTCCAATGCGTTTTTTCCGCGGTGGGCATATGACAGACGTGCACTGGCTATGGCACTACACACAGCAGCAATTGCCGTTAGCTGAGTTTGCCGAGGGTATGGACTTATATGCAACGGCGACCCATGTTGAGTCCGGGAGTGCACATTATATTCCTGTAACACCCAGCAATATTCACGATGCTATGGTGGCAAGCTGTGCCATCCCCTATCTCTATCGATCGCAGGTTCTTGTGAATAATGAACGCTATGTCGACGGAGGTGTTGCCGACTCGATTCCAGTGCGTCAGGCATGGAATTTGGGTGCCACAGAGATTACCGTGGTGTTGTCGCAGCCTCTGGGGTTTCGCAAGAAAGACGGACAAAGCCAGTGGCTGCTGGATAAAGTGTTTGGTCAGGAACCGGGGCTGTTACAAGCGATGAAATACCGTAGTCAGCAGTACAACGACAGCCTCGATTTTATGCTGGCACCGCCGCCGGGCTGCAGCATCCGGGTTATTGCACCACCGCCGGAATTTGCTGTGTCACGTCTTTGTATGAATGAGCGTAAGCTAGTTGCAGGATATGACATGGGCGTGGCTGCTGCTCAGGCGTACCTTGCAGATACGTATTCGATTGCCTGCTGATACGACAACGTATTTCCAGATGGTGCACATTCAGTCAGTGAGAAACAACGAGAGCAACTCGTTAAGGTACTGTTTGCCACGTTCTGATGCGCGGATGTAGTCCTGATTGTTTACCTGAGCACGCTCGATTAGCCCCAGTGACTCGGCTTTTTGCATGGGTTTACTCAGGCTGTCGAGGGTGACACCGGTTCGTTGTTCGAAGTCGGTGATACTGATACCGCTGTGCAGTCGCAGGGCGTTCATCATGCATTCGAAGGCAATATCATCGCTGGCGATGACGTCGGTGGCACTCAGAAATTGCCGCGTTTCATCAAGGTAGCGTTTGGGTAGGCGCGCCTTCTGTGAGCGCAGTACGCGATGACCTTCAGGCCCGGCAATCGTGATTTTCCCATGTGCACCCGCACCAATTCCCAGATAATCTCCGAAGCGCCAGTAATTAATATTATGACGTGCCTGCCGACCGGGGCGCGCGTAGGCTGAGATTTCATATTGCTTCAGACCGGCGTCCGCCAGACGTGCCTGCCCTTGCTCCTGAATATCCCAGAGAATATCGTCCTCTGGTAAAACAGGCGGACGCTTATAAAAATCCGTATTGGGCTCGATCGTCAGTTGATACCAGGACAGATGGGGCGGGTGAAAAGCCAGTGCAGTATCGAGATCGAGCAGTGCCTGCTCTGGCGTCTGATCTGGCAGTCCATGCATTAAATCGAGATTGAAATTATCGAATCCGGCGTCTCTCGCCATGTCGATGGCACGTAATGCCTGTTCTTTATCGTGAATTCGCCCCAATTTTTTCAGCTGTTCCGGATCGAAGCTCTGAATGCCCATCGATAAACGGTTGATACCAGCCCGGCGGTAGCCATTAAATTTTTCAGCCTCGAATGTCCCGGGGTTTGCCTCCAGCGTAATCTCAATATTGTCGCTGAATGATAAGTGCCGGGTCAGTCCATCAAAGAGGGTGTCGTAGGCTTTCGCTGATAAAAGGCTGGGGGTGCCGCCGCCAAAGAAAATGCTTTGAATCTCCCGACCTTGCACCCAATGAAGATCCTGCTTCAAGTCTTCTATTAATGCAGTGATGTAGTCCGCCTCCGGGATGTCGCCCTGGCTCTCGTGCGAATTGAAGTCACAATAAGGGCACTTACGTACACACCAAGGCACGTGAATATAGAGACTAAGAGGTGGCAAGACAGACATGTGTGGTACTGGCTATCCAGTATTAAGGACGCCAGCGCGCCAGTAATTGCTGGATGGCCTGCCCGCGATGGGATAGCTGATTTTTACGTTCGCGGCTGAGCTCTGCCGCGCTGCACTGCTCGCTTGGGACGTAGAAAATAGGGTCGTAACCAAATCCTTCGCTACCCGATGCTTCTGTGAGAATACGGCCTTCCCAAGCGCCCTGAAACACTTGTGGTGTTGGGTCTTCGGCGTGGCGCATATAGACAAGTACGCATTGGAAGCGTGCGCTGCGTTGCGCTTCTTCGACGTTCGCCATGTTCGCCAATACTTTTGCATTGTTTGCTTGATCGCCTTCACCCGAGTAGCGCGCACTGTAGATACCGGGCGCACCATCGAGTGCATCAATCTCAATACCTGAATCATCAGCCAGTGCGGGAAGACCGGTTACCTGACAGGCATGACGCGCTTTGATAATGGCATTCTCTACAAAGCTCAGGCCGGTTTCGTCGGCATCACTGACATCCAGATCGGTTTGTGGCACCAGGACGACGTTCTGATCTGCAAAGTGTTGCTCAAACATGGCGGAAAATTCGCGTAATTTACCTTTGTTGCCACTGGCCAGTACGATTTTAGTCATGGTGTATTCCGGAGCTTATTTTCGGGTGATGTGGTAGACGGCAATTTCGCCCAGCATGGCTGGCCAGAGTCCAATACTCCAGTGTTCACGATGTTGATCGTCGACCACCGTTTTATTCAGAATACGAATGCCTTTTTCGTGACATAAAATCTCAAAGTCACGGAATGTACACATGTGAATATTCGGCGTGTCATACCAGTTATATGGCAGCGTATCCGACATCGGCATGCGGCCTTTTAATAACAGATAAAAACGCGTTTTCCAGTAACCAAAATTCGGAAAGGTGACGATGGCTTCTTTGCCAATGCGCAGCATTTCGTCGAGCAGTTCATCAGGACGTTTCACAGCCTGTAATGCCTGCGTCATGATGACGGTATCAATGCTTTGGTCCTCGAAATTCCCCAGCCCGTTGTCGAGATTCTGCTCGATAACGTTGACGCCATTGCGAATACAGGCGGTAATTTTTTCAGGATTAATTTCCAAGCCGTAACCGTGAACGTTTTTTTCGCGCTTAAGGTAGCTGAGTAGCTCACCTTGTCCGCAACCCAGATCGAGTATTTCACTGTTGGGGCGAACCCACTTCTGGATGATGGCCAGATCCTGGCGTAACTCACTCATGCCGTGGCTCCTTCAAAGCTACGCTCTGCAACACCGTCCATATAGGCCTGAAAGATATCCAGGTAGCGTGGGATGGGCAGCAGGAAAGCATCATGGCCATTATCCGACTCGATGCAGGCGTAGCTGACCTCTTTATCGGCATGGATCAGTGCGTTGACGATTTCCTCCGAGCGGGCCGGTGCAAAGCGCCAGTCCGTGGTGAATGACATCACCAGAAAGCGACACTGTGCCTGACTCAGACACTTACGCAGATCGTTGTCGTGATCCCTCGCTGGATCAAAGTAGTCCAGTGCCTTGGTCATCAACATGTAGGTGTTGGCATCAAACCGGGTACTGAATTTTTCGCCCTGGTAATGCAGGTAGCTTTCCACCTGAAATTCAGGTGCAAAACTGTAATTCAGTTTTCCTTCACGCAACTCACGACCAAATTTCTGGCGCATCGCATCGTCGGACAGATACGTCAGGTGACCAAGCATACGAGCTTGCATCAAGCCCGCTTTGGGCAGCGTATTTTTCTCCTGATACCAGCCGTCGTGGAAGTCGGGGTCTTTGGCGATGGCTTGGCGGGCAACTTCGTTGAAAGCAATATTCTGTGCAGACAATTTTGGTGCAGAAGCAATCACCACCGCGTGCTTGAGGCGCTCTGGGAACTGAATTGACCAGCGCAGGACCTGCATGCCGCCAAGAGATCCACCAATGACCGCAGCCCAGACATCGATGCCCAGCACATCAGCAAGACGCGCCTGGCTGTTCACCCAGTCGCGAACAGCGACGATTGGGAATTCCGGTCCGTAAGGTTTGCCCGTCTCAGGATTGGTGCTGGTTGGGCCGGTTGAGCCTGCGCAGCCTCCAAGGTTGTTCAGCGACACGACAAAAAAGCGATTGGTATCGATGGGCTTGCCCGGGCCGATGCAGGTTTCCCACCAACCGGGTTTCTTATCATCCATGCTGTGGTAGCCCGCAGCATGGTGATCACCACTGAGGGCGTGGCAGATCAATACCGCGTTCGAACGGTCGGCATTGAGTTCACCATAGGTTTCGTAGATCAGGTCGTACTTTTCTAACACCCTACCGCTGCGCAGTGTCAGTGGCTCATCGAAGTGCTGGATTTGAGGGGTGACCAGACCCACCGAGTCGTTTGGGATAACGTCCGGCATTGGCGTTGGATATCCATCTAGAAGCTGAAAAGAGGCAAGTTTATCAGGGATGCAGTCGCGTTGGCACTGACCGTACCATTTACTTGGGAGGGAAGAGCGCTCGGGCAGCTTGTGCAGCTACCCGAAACGTTTGCAAGGCTAGTGTTTTCAGGGGTAGCCGCTTACAGGCCCATAATCAGGCCGGACGGGATACCCAGAACCTGTTTCAGTGGATAGAGCACCAACACTTCTGCGAGTTGAATACCCAGCATGACGACAAGCGGAGACAGATCCAGCCCACCCATGTCGGGCAGAATTTTCCGAATCGGACGGATCAGGGGCTCTAACAGCTGGTTGATCAGAATGAGCGCTGGGTTATAGGAACCCGGTGCCACCCATGACGCGATGACGACGATCAGCATGCCCCAGAAGTAAATGCTGAACAGTAACTTCAGGATTCCGACAAAGGCCCATCCCACCATTTCGATGAATGGCAGATTGGCTCCACCAGTCGCAAGCATCAGGATCAGCGCCAGTATCAGATATTGCACACCGACAGCCAGTACGAGCGAGGCAACGTCCAGACCTCCGAACCCCGGGATGACCCGACGTAACGGAATCAGCATGGGATTGGTGAACTTCACGATCATTTGCGAAATCGGATTGTAGAAATCCGCGCGGACCAGTTGCAGCAGAAAGCGCATCATAACAATCAGCAGAACAATACTGCCGATGGCATTAACCAGCAAAAGACCGGCTTGTGTGAGTGGTGAACCCATGAATACTCCAGTTGTTGTGCGCGGCCTGACTGCCCAATACCGGCAATCGCTTTGCCACTGGCTATGTCTCTGCGACGCCAGATTAGCCGCGAAAATCATTCAGCTCTGTGTATGGGGGCGGGGCGTTAATATTTCACCCCCTTTCTATTACGTAATACGGAAAGCTGTCTTAATTACCCAACTCGTCGCTGAGTTCCGCAGCCCGGCGCGCTGCTGCGTCCATGGCCGCCTGGACGATGTCGCGCAGGTGAGCGCCCTCAAAGGTCGCGATAGCCTGCTCCGTCGTGCCTCCCGGCGATGTTACCCGGCGGCGCAGTTCGTCTGGCGCGACCTCCGAGGCGCTGGCCATTTTGCCTGCTCCCAATGCGGTTTGCAGAGTCAGGCGACGAGCTGTGTCTTCACTTAAGCCTAATTTGATACCCGCAGCGATCATCGACTCCATCATCAGGAAGTAATAGGCAGGACCGCTACCGGATAAAGCGGTCACCGCATCAATCTCTGCTTCCGTTTTCACCCAAACGGCGATACCGGTCGCACCGATCAGGGTGTCGGCCAGATTGCGCTGATCGAGAGAGACTTCGTCACTGGCAAACAGTCCCGTCGCACCTGTTCCGGTCAGAGCTGGTGTGTTCGGCATTGCGCGAACAACGGCTTTGCAGCCACTCCACGCTTGCAGGGTTGGCAGGCTGATCCCCGCCGCAACGGAAATCAGCAATGGCTGGCGAGCAGTAAGAGTCGCCGCCAGCGGTGCCAGAACCTCTTTCATCATTTGCGGTTTTACCGCAAGAATAACAACGGTGGCGTTGGCAATGGCGTCGAGGTTCTCGGCGTGTGTATGGACCTTGAAGTCAGCTTCAAGTCTCTGTCGCTGTTCTTCTCCCGGATCACTGACATGAATAAGATCCGGATTGACGGCGTCCTCACGGATCAGTCCGCCAATGATACTGGTAGCCATGTTGCCACCGCCGATAAATGCAATCTGAGTCATGGATGATTCCTGAATATGTCGTTCTGTCTCGTCACTGAGCAGCCGGATTGTTCCGGGCGCCAAATATATCTGTACCAATACGCACTTCTGTTGAACCACAAGCAATGGCCAATTCCAGGTCACTGGACATGCCCATTGAGAGTACGTTGGCCTCCGGGTACCGGGCGGTCAGGTCCCGTGAAAGCTGTTGCATGCGCTCGAACTGCTGTTGCAGGCGTTGCTCGTCATCGGTTGCTTCCGGGATGCACATCAGACCACGCACCTTCAGTCTAGGCAAGGATGCGAGAGTCTGCGCAAAAGCATGAACTTCTGTGCTGGAAATCCCGCTTTTCTGGTCCTCATCACTGATGTTGATCTGAATAAGAACGTTAAGAGGCGGCAGTGCGGGCGGGCGCTGATCGTTCAGTCGACGGGCGATCTTTTCGCGATCGAGCGTTTCCAACCAGTGAAAATTCTCCGCAACGGCTTTCGTTTTATTCGACTGAAGAGGGCCAATAAAGTGCCACTCGATGTCTGGAAGATCACGTAATGCTTCGATTTTCTCCAGTGCATCCTGCAAATAGTTTTCGCCAAATGCAGTTTGTCCGAGCTGGTAGCAGTCGCGAACCATGTCTGCAGGCTTGGTCTTACTGACAGCCAGAAGACGAACCTGTTGGCGCTCCCGACCGGCTTTGATACAGGCAGCATCAACGCGGGCACAGACTTCTTTATAGTTCTCTTGAACGGTAGACATTGTGTTAGCTTGGTTTAGGATTAACGCTGTAGTGACGCTGTTCATAGAAATTTGTTCAGCAGCAGGTACATTACAGCATACCCCGGCGACCTCGTCTTGATTCTTTTGATTGTAAGGCGGCGTGGGGCGATATCTTTTTCTGGCTTTATTTGACTAAACACCCGCGACACTGCCCGAACAACAGAGAGGACTGCATGGATATTACCGAGTTACTGGCTTTCAGTGCGAAACAGGGCGCATCTGACCTCCACCTTTCAGCTGATATGCCACCTATGATCCGTGTAGACGGTGACGTTCGCCGGATTAACCTGCCCGCGCTTGACCATAAAGAAGTTCATGCCCTTGTGTACGACATCATGAACGATAAACAGCGCAAAGATTTTGAAGAGTTTCTCGAAACCGACTTCTCGTTTGAAGTACCCGGTGTCGCGCGTTTCCGTGTGAATGCGTTTAACCATAACCGTGGTGCTGGTGCTGTATTCCGTACCATTCCATCGAAAGTGGTCACCATGGACCAGCTTGGTATGGGGCAGGTATTTAAAGATCTGGCCATGATTAACCGCGGTATTGTCCTTGTGACCGGCCCAACCGGCTCCGGTAAGTCCACCACGCTGGCGGCGATGATCGATTACATCAATGAGACCAAGTTCGACCATATTCTTACCGTTGAAGATCCAATCGAATTTGTTCATGAATCAAAGAAAAGTCTGATCAACCAGCGTGAAGTTCATCGTGATACCTTGGGCTTTAACGAAGCACTGCGCTCGGCACTGCGTGAAGACCCCGACGTGATCCTGGTTGGTGAGATGCGGGACCTTGAGACAATTCGTCTGGCACTGACGGCCGCGGAAACGGGTCACGTCGTATTTGGTACCCTGCATACCAGCTCTGCGGCAAAAACCATCGACCGTATCGTTGATGTATTTCCAGCCGAAGAAAAGTCCATGGTACGCTCCATGTTGTCTGAATCTCTGCAGGGCGTCATCTCGCAGGCACTGTTGAAAAAGAATGGTGGCGGGCGGATTGCAGCGCATGAGATTATGGTTGGTACCGCGGCAATTCGTAACCTGATCCGGGAAGATAAGGTCGCGCAAATGTATTCTGCGATTCAGACCGGCGCGGCCCATGGCATGCAAACCATGGATCAATGTCTGCAAAGTCTGGTCAGTAAAGGCTTGATCAGTCGCGAGGTTGCTCGTGAGAAAGCCAAAATGCCTGAAAACTTCTGAGGTAAGTAAACGTGTCAATGGATAAGTTTCTGCGGTTAATGGTTGAAAAAACCGCATCCGATCTCTTCATTACGGCGGGTGTCCCCCCATCAATGAAGGTCCATGGCAAATTAGTACCGCTGAATAAAACCGTCCTCAGTGCTGAACAAGCGAAAGAAATTGTTTATGGCCTGATGAACGACAAACAGCAGGAAGAGTTTGAAGAGCGCAAAGAACTGAACTTCGCCATCAATGCGACTGGCATCGGGCGATTCCGTGCCAGTGCATTTTTCCAGCGTAACGTAGCCGGTATGGTGTTGCGTCGGATCGAGACACGTATCCCGAATATTGATCAGCTCGGATTACCCGAGGTGATCAAAGAACTGTCCCTTACTAAGCGTGGTCTGGTTCTGTTTGTTGGTGCGACCGGTGCCGGTAAATCGACCTCACTGGCGTCTATGATCGGTTATCGGAACCGGAACTCCAAAGGGCATATCCTCAGTATCGAAGACCCGATTGAATTTATTCACCAACACGAAACCTGCATCGTTACTCAGCGGGAAGTGGGTTTGGATACGGACAGTTATGAGGTCGCACTGAAGAACTGCCTGCGTCAGGCTCCCGATGTCATCATGATTGGTGAGGTGCGCTCAGCGGACACCATGGAGCACGCCATCACCTTCGCAGAAACGGGTCACTTATGCCTCGCGACTCTGCACAGTAACAACGCCAACCAGGCGCTGGACCGGATTATTCACTTCTTCCCGCCAGAGCGCCATTCGCAAATCTGGATGGACTTGTCACTCAACTTAAAAGCCATCGTTGCACAGCAGCTTATTCCAACGCCGGATGGCCGTGGTCGCCGGGCGGTTGTCGAAGTCTTGTTGAACACGCCGTTAGTGTCCGACCTGATTCGTAAAGGGGACGTTCACGAGCTGAAAGCTCTGATGGCGCGCTCTACCGAGCTGGGTATGCAGACCTTCGACCAGGCACTGTATGCACTCTACGAGCAGAGTGAGATTACATACGAAGACGCGATTGCTCATGCGGATTCGCCAAACGATCTGCGCCTGATGATTAAACTGGGCAATGAGACCAACGCCGACCGCCTCGAAGGGGCGACGCGTAACCTACGGCTTCAGGACTGATCTGAAGCGGACGACTGCCAGCGAGCCCTTGCTTGTTGGTCCTTTTCTCTCGCATCGACCCAGTAATCGCCGTCCTGTGTGAGTTCCTTTTTCCAGAAGGGCGCCTCGGTTTTCAGGTAATCCATGATGAAGCGGCAAGCGTCGAATGCTTCATCACGATGGGCGCTACTGACGCCGACGTATACGATCTGATCTTCTACCTGCAGCGAACCAATTCGGTGATGAAGGCTGCAAGCCTGTATGTCCCAGCGCTGGTGGGCCAGCTCGATGATCTTATTCAGAGACGCTTCCGTCATCCCTGGATAATGTTCCAGATGTAAACCGGTGATGTCTTCGCGTTCGCTAAATTCTCTGACACGACCAACAAATGAAACGATAGCTCCTGTTCTTGGTGCCTTGCTGGATAAAAAATCATATTCAGAGTCAACCGAAAAATCTTCTTCCGATACCACTACCTTGATCTTTATCTGGTTCTTTTCTGTTTCTTTCTCTTTGTTTTTAGTGGCCATTTTTACCCGCCTGTTACCGGTGGAAAAAATGCAACTTCATCAGATTCTTTTACTATTTTTTCGGAATTCGATATTTCATGATTGACTGCGCAGATTGCATAATCTTTAGAGAAAAGTTCGGCATTTTTAAATTTAGATAAAAGTGAATTTCTAAGGTCAGAAACTGAACAGGGTAATTTAACATCGAGGTCATAGAAATCCATGTTTAGTTCATCTTTAATTTTTGCAAGAAAATAAACCCGAATCATTTTTCTGAACTCCAATGACCCGTCTTTCCTCCGATTTTTTCGAGTACTCGAACCCCATCGATGGTCATGCTGGGATCAACGGCTTTGCACATATCGAACAGGGTCAGGGCGGCGACGGATACCGCCGTCAGGGCTTCCATTTCTACGCCAGTCTGACCGGTCAGCTTGCACAGGCTTTCGATACGCACACGACTGTTTTCCTGATCAATTTCGAACTCGACTGCGACCTTACTCAGCATCAGCGGGTGGCATAACGGGATAAGCTGGCTGGTCTGTTTAGCAGCCTGGATTCCAGCAATGCGTGCCACCCCAAAGACGTCGCCTTTGTGGTGCTCGCCGGCGATGATGGCCTCGAGCGTTTCGGCTGACATGGTAACGTATCCCTCGGCGCGGGCTTCACGGACACTGGCTGCTTTGCCCGATACATCAACCATAGAGGCTTCGCCACGCGTGTTGACATGAGAAAACTCAGCCATGCGCGTCGACCTTCTTGAGACGGAGTGCAAAGTTGCAAGGACGGTGGCGGCTATCCAATTGTTGTTGAATGATTTGCTCCCACGCCTGACGACATGCATTCGTTGATCCGGGGACGCAGAAGATCAGAGTATCGTTGGCAAGTCCGGCCACAGCCCGGCTTTGAATGGTCGATGTACCGATAGTTTCATAGGACAATTGACGGAATAGCTCGCCGAAACCATCAATGGTTTTGTCGAATAAAGGAACAGCCGCATCAGGAGTTGAGTCACGCTCTGTAAACCCCGTTCCGCCGGTTACGATCACTACCTGTGTGCGTGAATCAGCAATCCAGGTGGATAGCGCCTCCCTGATCTTATAAATGTTATCAACGACAATTTTTTTCTCTACGGCGTTGTGTCCTGCAGTGTTGATTGACTCAACTAAAAAATCACCACTGGTGTCATTTTCCTCGGTACGAGTATCTGACACTGTGAGTACAGATATGTTTAACTTTATGAAATCATCATTAAAGACTTTAGACATAAGATAAATTCCTAATTTTTTCGACCATCTAAAAAGTCACGCCAGTCCTCTTGTGTGTTACAGCTTTTCAGATTTTCAGTATTTTTTGGATCTATAAAATCAGAATCTAACGATAGGAGAAAATGCTTTATAGAATTTTTTCTATCCGAATTTAATATCGAATTCAGTGACGCGAGTGCGGCGCTGACATCGCGAATGATAAAAGGGAAAAAACTTCCTGCGTAAGCAGTGCTTTTTCCTGTCTGTTTCGAAGTATTTTCGAGATGATGAAATACATCTCCAGACAGGTAAGGCATATCGCAAGGAACGACAATGAGGGCGTCCGTACTGAGAGCATCTGCCGCCGCGGCCTTGTTGCTGGTGATCGCATGCAGCAGTGCATGAATGCCGCCAAGAGGGCCGATGTTTTTATGAATATCGTCAATACGCTGATAGTGATCGTGGCTGACCCCGCTCAGCAGCGTCCGCCTGATACCTGCGCGTTCCAGACATTCGAGTGTGAACACTAACTGTGTCCTGCCATCGGGGCGAACCAGATCAGACTTGTCCTGCCCCATTCGTTGTGATTGGCCACCGGCAAGCACGGCAGCAGTCACACCCTCCATCAGGCTCGTCATAACTGATACCTCACCCACCGATACCGGCAAAATGAGTGCGCACCCCTGTGTTGCCGTCATGCAGAGCATGGGTGGCTTTTTTGTCATCGAGGCAATGGCGTACAAAATCGGCGGCGTCGTCGAGTGTTTCGTCACTGGCCAATAGTGGTCGAAGATCGAAGCCTTGTTCGCCAAACAAACACAGGTGGAGTTGCCCGGTTGCGGACACCCGTAAGCGATTGCAGCTTTGGCAGAAGTCCTTACTGTACGGCATGATCAGACCGATACGTCCGGCGTATTCTGGGTGCCAGAATTCCTGCGCAGGACCGTCGGTTGTATTTTTCAGAACAGGCTGCCAGTTGTCTGCAAGCAACTGCGCTTTGATGTCCTCGCCACGCACATGGTTTTGCTGAAAGAACTCGTGGTTATCACCCGTCTGCATGAGCTCGATGAAGCGCAGGGTGACCGGGGTTTCGCGAATCCACTCGAGGAATCTCGGTAGCTGGTCGGCGTTGTGTTCTCGCATCAGCACCGCATTGACCTTAATGCCGGTGAATCCGAGATGGCGCGCAACCTCCAGTCCTCCTAACAGGTCCTGAAGGCGATTGTGTCCGGTAATCGCCTGAAACTGGCGCGGATCAAGGCTGTCGATGCTGACGTTAAGTCGTGTTAATCCGGCATCGGCCCAGGCGGGAAGCAGCTTAGGCAGTTTCCAGCCATTGGTGGTCAGCGCCACCTCTTCGATGCCGGGAACACTGGCGACGGCTCGAATGATATCGGGCAGATCGCGGCGCAGGGCGGGTTCGCCGCCAGTGATCCGGATCTTTTTGGTGCCTAGCTGAGCAAATGTCATGGCGGTGCGACGAATTTCATCGACCGACAAATGGGGCGTGCTATCACTGCATTGATACCCATCGGGTAAGCAATAGTTGCAGCGAAAATTGCACGCATCAGTAATCGACAGGCGCAGGTAGGTAAAGCGCCGGCCGTGATGGTCCTGCAATATCATGGGTACACCTTTCCAAGCGCGGGAGGCCCAACAGTTTCCCGTTGAACCCGGCGATACATCAGTCAACGAGGCCCCTCGTCTACTGGTCGCGGCCCGGCGACCATATCCATGTGGGATGAAGGCAGACGGGCTTCGGCGTAAGTTTAATCAGTCTCCAAGTCTACGTATTCGACCAATATCGGGCAACAGAAAGGTAATCAGAGAGGCAAGACTGTCCGTATTATTTGTAATTTATCCCGACACAATCTTGCTAGAAAGTGCATGTCCGAGACTGTGGAAATAACGAGTGAAGGAAGCATTGATTCTCTGTCGTTGAGAGCCAGTAGGGTACAACCCTAACTCCGCCTCGCGTGACTTTTTCGTGCCTTTGACCAGAAAGTTATTTTTGATCGTCGCATCTTGGACGAAGGCTTCAAACGCTCTTGCGGTCATTTCCTCCGGGCGGGAGTAGTAGAGAATGCCTGAAGCTCGGTCGGCTTTGGTGGAGGCCGTGAACAGGTCGCTGGGGGCGTTGCCGCTTGAGTCCAGAATGACGGCCCTGAAACATTCAAACAGCAAATCATTGAGTGGATGTGCGACCGGCGTTGCTTTTTGGTTGAGCCATTCTGGGGAGGCAAAACTGCTGGCAGGGAGATCAGAGAAGGCCTGCTGTGCAATGTAGTGGTCAAACGCGTGGAACCATTCATGGGCAATACTGCCCGGACCTGCATTTTTAGCCAGTGCGAACGCTTTTTCCTGTGGGCTGTAGTGTGCTGCTACTCCGGGTCTTCCTCCGGTACCGTAATGCAAAGCCAGACTGTTACGAAGCGATATTACGCTTTCAGGCACTTTCAGAATTAACATCAGGTCGCACAAGGCGTCATAAAAGTACTCTGCTGCTCTGGTTTGTTCGTCGTCAGTGACCCAACGGCCCACTTTTACACCGTAAAAGCCGAAACGCTCCCGAACCTCTCGGAAAGATACAAACTCATCGTCAGAGCGATGAGGTGGTCCGGTGCGTGTCACGGGTATGCGCATAAGTGCCTGATCAGGTGTTCGTATGGTCGTAAAAAGACAAAATTATACAATATATCTACAAACAATAAGGCCTTTCTGGACAACTCGGATTCTAAGGCTATAGTGCTTGGGCACCTGAATTATATTCAAGATATCAGTATGGATATGTGTCTTGGGTACCAACTGCAAAAAACCATGCTCAGACAATGACGTCTGGGCTTTTGGTCGTAAGGACGCATCCGCAGGAGTTCAGCTCATGAATCGGCGATCCGATCACGCGTTGAGAGAATCTATCTCCACATTGGAGAGGCTACTCTTAAACGCCCACAGCGCAGATACCATCCTTGAGCGGAGCCTGGAGGAGTTGGCGCGGCTGCTTGACGCTGAGCAGGGCTACGCGTTCGAAGTCCAGCCCTCCGAGGGCGCGACCGTCAGCTGGAACATGGTGGCATATGGCGAGCGTGATGACAGCTTTGTATTAAAGCCTTCGGCCAGTGTCAGCAGCACTTTACCTCAAGCCCTACTCTTTCAGTTTCGTAGTGGCCGCATGTCGTATGGCGAAGGTGGTTTACCTCCAGAGCACGCGCAACCCTTAGCTGCTGCTCCGGTACACAACTATCTCTGCATTCCTCTCGCCGATATGCGCAATCTGTACGGTGTTCTGTATCTCAGTAATCTGCCAACGCCGGTCTCAGAAGTAGAAATAGAGAGGCTTCGGCCTTTTGTTACTGCAGCATGCTGCTTGTTACGTGCCAGCTGGTCTAATGCTCTGAAGAACCGGCCCGTTGACCAGGCGTTAACGAATAAACCGCTTCCTCCTTCTTTGGACAAGCTGTTTAACTCACTGTTTGACGGCGTGCTCCTGGTCGATGCTCAGAATACGATCCTGAGGGCAAATCGAGCGGCGGCGGAGACACTCCGGACGCCTCTGTCGCAGCTTGCTGGCTTATCGGTGAGTACCTTCGTTGACAGCACTATCATGTCCCATTTGCAGGGCACCGGTCAGTTGCTTGGTGCCGAGAGTGAACAGCCCGGCGCAACGATACGTGGAGTATCGCTGGTGCCGTCCAGCGGCTCCAAGCGCTTAGCCGATATTCGTATCTTTCCTTGTGGCTTCTGGGGGGATGATTGTCGAGGTATCGTAATTAACGATATATCTGAACAGGTGCGATCGGCCGCCGAATACCGGGATTCCCAGCAGCGCCTTCGGGCATTAACGACGCTTGCACCGGTTGGTATTTTACAGCTCGATCGCAACTGGGAATGTTCCTACGTGAATGACACGTGGTGTGATTACGTGGGCATGACGGCCGATGAAATGATGGGAGTTGGATGGGGCAATGCGATTCACCAGCTTGATTACGATCGCTTTCTCGAACAAGTACGTAAGAAAGCGACTGGGCATGGGCGTTATAGTGGTGATGTGCGCTTTCAGACGCCACAGGGCGAAGTACGTTGGGCGTCAGTCAGTGCTTGTATGCTATACGACGAAACGGGCGCTCTGGATGGCCTGCTGATGACACAAAACGATATCACCGATTATCTTCGTAAAGAGCAAAGACTCCGGGAAATTGCCGAACATGATCAACTGACAGGGCTGGCGAATCGAACGTGTTTCCACAACCGGCTAACTTCGGCGCTGGAGGAATCAGAACGTTACGGTGCCGTGGCTCTGATGTATATCGACCTCGATAACTTTAAACATATCAATGACACCCTTGGACATGATGCGGGCGACGAACTTCTCATTCAGGTTGCCCGGAGGCTGCAGGAGCAGATCCGTAAAGTCGACACCATTGCCAGAGTGGGCGGCGACGAATTCACTGTGATATTAACGCACCTCAGTAATCAGACTGCGGTGAAAATGGCTGCTGAAAAGCTACTGCGAGCGTTATCAGAGCCGTTTGAATTGGCTAGCAGGAACATCTATGTGACCTGCAGCATTGGCATATCCGTAGTCAACGAAATGACGGATCGGAAGCAGTTTCTTAAGCAAGCGGACATTGCACTGTATAAAGCCAAAGAGTCGGGGCGTAATCAGTATCGGTTTTATACGTCTGAATTGAATCGCGATGCGCACATGATGATGAGCATCAGGGAGAGCGTAAAGGCACGGATTGAAGAGGACTTTTATCTTGTATTTCAACCTCAGTACAACGCCCGCTCCGGAGATGTTATCGGGCTCGAAGCCTTAGTGCGTTGGCGGCATAAGTCTGAGTCGAACATCAGCCCGTCTGTGTTCATCCGCCTGATAGAAGAATCAGGACTGATATTCGAGTTTTCCTCCTGGTTGTTTGCGGAAACCTTCCGGCTTAGTGAACAATGGAAATCGCATTTGAAGCAGGGATGCAAAATATCCATCAATCTGTCTGAGCGGCAGTTTCTGTCTGATGAGTTGATGGCGGACCTCTCTGTTATGCCAGCAAAGCACGGATTGCAGGCTGCCTGGTTTGCGCTTGAAATCCGGGAGAAGGCTTTGCTGGCTAACCCCCAGCGAGCAGCCAAACTGTTGGAGTCACTGTCTCATGACGGTTTCGAGATATATCTGGATAACTTCGGTGCCGGTTACTCTGCATTGATGCACCTACAGACGATGCCTGTGCACGGTATCAAGATTGACCGGGCGTTCACCGCTGAACTCGTCGCGAATAAGCAAAATGAGCGGGTAGCAAAAGCGTTGCTGAACATGGCAGAGGCTCTGGAACTCAAAGTGATTGCCGAAGGCATCGAAAGTATAGCGGTTAGTGAGTGGCTGGTACTTAATAATTGCGACTTCCAGCAGGGATATTTGTACTCCGAGGTCGTTGAGCCTGAGAATGTTGGGGAGGTATTTGCGGGATGTGGATACTACTATTGAGGCACTTAAACGCCCGTTGGACGTTTATCTGATATCACTGCAGTTAGTTTGTAATCGAGCTTTCTAGCGAAAGAGTGAAAACAGCAAACTTTTATTACTCACCTTCCTCATAGAAAGAGACACATGACTTAGGATACGTCATTGGTCTGTTAACACAGGCTGATCGCCCGGTATAATTACCCCACTCCTATCCAGCGGCTTCTGAGAGGCAGAACCAGTTATGACTGCGCGTTCGTTCGAAACAATCGATGCCGATGTGTCCCGTATCATTGAGATGGCGTGGGAAGACAGAACACCGTTTGAGGCCATCGCTGAGACATACGGTCTGGCTGAGAAAGACGTCATTAAGCTGATGCGCAAAGAGCTCAAGCCCTCGTCTTTCAGGTTGTGGCGTCAGCGCGTGTCTGGCCGAGTCACTAAACATGGGGCTCTCAGACCGGCATCCGTTACTCGTGCCTACTGTCCTACTCAATACAAGCGCTGAACAACGACCGTACTCCCATTTCTTGGCCCGTAAATTGTCAGGGACTCTCAGGACCATATCTTCTCAGGGCCGTATCTTTTCAGGATCATATTTTGTCGGGACTCTGGGACTGTAGAGTTTCTGACGATTCAGTAAAGAACTGTCACTGCCTCTGCCTTTTATTGTAATTGATAATTATTATCCTCTAGATTGTCGATCCACACCGCTTTTCCTGAATATATCTGTCTGAGGCCCTCATGCTTGTCTCGTCTGAACGTTGGTTGTTTATAGCCAGGGTCTTTGCTGCTGCCGTTGGCGGCTACGCGTTATCGACCGTGATTTCTCTGTTGTTGTTAATGGTATTGGACTACGAAGGTCGGGAAGCCCGTATGTTTACCGGTATGGCGTTCTTCCTCGCTTACGTCACGATTGTGATTGTCGCTTTCTCCATCTGTTCACATAAAAAAGCGGTCGGTGTGTTGTTGCTGGGGAATGTTGGGCTGTGGGGCATCTGGTATCTGGTTGGAGGCACCCTATGAAAGGTGGATTGCGTAAGTCGATGACCTGGCTCCATACATGGAGCAGCCTGATTGTGATCTGGATACTGTTTGCGATTTTTCTGACGGGCACGACGTCTTTCTTCAGGGCGGAAATTACTCATTGGATGACGCCAGAACACCACGTGTCGACGCCAGTAGATCAGCCACTACACGCAGCGGTGGAATACCTTGAATTTGTGGCTCCCTATGGTGAAACCTGGCAAATCAGTCTGCCTGATTCGCGCAGCCCCGTGCTTGGTCTGAACTGGCAGGCGGAGGGAGAAGAGCGACAGCGCCGACGAGGTGCACGTGCAGTCCTGGACCCATCAACCAGTGAGGCGATTGACGAGGCGCGTGATACCGCTGGAGGCAACTTCCTGTTTCGATTCCACTACGAGCTGTACGGCGTCCCGCGGGGAGTCGGGCAGTGGATTGTCGGTATCGCTTCCATGCTGATGTTTATCGCCATCATCAGCGGCATCATCATGTACCGTAAAATCTTTGCTGATTTCTTTAGCTTCCGCCCCGGAAAAAAGACAGCCTCCTGGGTGGATGCGCACGTGGTTGGCAGCGTACTGGCGCTGCCATTTCATGTCATGATCACCTTTACCGGGTTGTTCCTTCTGGCGGGGACCTTGTTGTTCTGGCAAGGCGGTAATGAACGTGGCGGTAATCAGGGCCAAGGCCAGCAACAGGGGCAGCAGCAAGGCCAACAAGAAGGACAGCGCCAGGGTCGCCAGCAAGCGGGCTCTGAAGGTCACTCGCACGAAAATGCTCAAGTGAATCCGCAAAGAGGTGTGCAAGAAGGCAAGGGGCAAAACACGGGGCAAAACACGGACCAAAACACGGACCAAAACACGGACCAAAACACGGACCAAAACAGGACCGAAATTAGAGCCGAAACCAGAGCCCAGAACAGAACTGAAAGCAGAGCTGATATCGAGAACCCTCGAACCGGACGCCGCCAGCAGCAAGCGACTCCAGTGAGCGCTCAGCGTGAGCCCGTAGATGTGGACCTCGATGCTTTGTTCGAGCAAGCAGAAGCACTACTCAATCAGTCTGTCGCGGACATCACAGTGACTAAGCCGATGACCGATGGTGTTGAAATACGCTTCCGGGGCAGCGAGAAGAGCCATCTCAGTCATTTTCGTGGCGGTATTCCCGAAGTCAGCTTTAATGCTGACGGTGACGTGATTAAGGAGAATTATCCATCGGGAGCAGAGGGCGCTGTGGCGACGACCTACGGCGTGCTTAGGTCGCTGCATGAAGGACACTTCGCCGACATTATCACACGCTGGTTGCTGTTTTTTGCGGGTGTTCTGGGCACCGTAATGGTGGGAAGTGGGGCGTTGTTATGGAGTCAGAAGCGTCAGCGACAACTTGCGGGTAAGCGAGGTTATGAACTGGTTAGCGCGCTCAATCTCGCGGGCATTGCCGGAATGTTTGTCGCGCTTGGCGCGTATTTCTGGGCGAACCGAATTATACCTGTGGATATTGAAGATCGGGGCGATCTGGAAATTGCGACCTTCTTCAGTGCCTGGTTGTTGTGTTTATTTTACGCCGTCTTGTTCCGCAATAAACATGGATGGCTTATTCAGTTGGCGGTGGCAGGTGTTCTCTTTGTGCTTTTGCCGGTACTCGACTTTTTAACTTCGCCGGTTGGCTTAACAGACGCGATTGCCGGTGGCGATTGGGTGCGTCTGAGCTTTGATTTGATTGCCTTGCTTACCGCGCTGGGCTTATGGACTGCGGTTTACTATCTGTTTAAAAAGTCCCGTACAACAAATAATAAACCGGTGAAGTCGAGAGCTCCGCAAAAGCCAATGAAGGATGCCACCGTATGATGCTGATTGCTTTGCTTCTGATCGTACTGGGTTTTGTTCATTTTGCTCTCTCAACCCGTGCATTCTACAAACTGGTGTTTGGGCGCGGCAGACCGACCGCAAGGCTTCGGAACTGGTTGCACTGTGTCGGCTACCTCTATCTGGCGATCGCTTTGGTTCCTTGTCTTCAAGTCTGGAACACCCAGATGGCCATCGTTGTCTGGCTTGGTTTGTTGCATCTCGGCGCTGTCGTGGTGACCATGCTGCTGACCTATTTTCCTCAATTTGTAAAACGCCTGTGGCAATTTGCTTGCCTGGGGCGCTTGGGAAAACCCTTCCTGCCTTCCTGAGGTCTTCTTTTTGGTGCGTTTGGTCTGTATCTTGCTACTCTGAGGTGCCCTCGCGGGTGGCGAGAAACACACAACTCAGGACGCTCAGATAATTATGTTGCAGGCTGTACATTCGAGTCGCCAAGGCTGGCAAGCAGAGATGAATATCCTGCTTGAACGTCGCGGTGAGAAAACGGTTATGGCAGGCCTGACGCACAAGGGCCCGCTCCGCGTGCAGCGTCCTTTCTACCCCGAAGGCGATACCAGTCATATCTATTTGCTTCATCCACCGGGCGGTGTAGTGGGTGGTGATGGCTTGAATATTCATATTCAGTGTAAGAATCAATCACACGGCCTGATTACCACACCCGGCGCAACAAAGTTCTATTTAAGTGCGGGCGCAACCGCGAATGTTGATCAGGTGGTCGATATTGGTGCAGGTTGTGCACTGGAATGGTTCCCGCAGGAGAGCATCTTCTTTACTGGTGCAAAAGTAAAAGCGCGTACGTGTATTAATCTCGAATCGAATGCGCATTTCATGGGTTGGGAAATCAGCTGCTTTGGTCGCCCAGTGAATAGAGAGCGCTTTTTGCACGGGCATGTTCACTCCCGATTTTTGATACGTCGTGATGGTCGTCCACTACTGAGTGATCATCTCCAGATCTCAGACCCAGCTCACCTCAGTGCTGCAGCAGGACTGCGTGATTATCCTATGCAAGGTTTGTTTGTCGCGACGGGCGGAACAGAACCCCTGCTGGAAGAGTGTAGAGACGTACTGGCAGACGCACAGGCTCGCTTAGCGGAGCCGTTACCGGCAGGAATTACTCTGCTCGATGACTTGATCGTATTACGCATACTCGGTGTTCATACCGAGAAAATGCAATCTTTAATGATTCCGGTGTGGCATTTGCTGCGCCAGAAAATTCTGAATAAATCGGCGGACATTCCGCGTATCTGGAATACCTGACGGGCGAACTTATGGAACTGACTCCTAGAGAAAAAGACAAGCTGCTTATTTTTACCGCAGCGCTGTTGGCAGAGCGTCGTAAAGAGCGCGGCGTAAAATTAAATTACCCTGAATCGGTAGCGCTGATTACGGCTGCCATTATGGAAGGCGCCCGCGATGGACGCACCGTTTCCGATCTGATGGGATTTGGACGTACCTTGCTAACGCGGGATGACGTGATGGAAGGCGTTCCGGAAATGATTCATGAGGTGCAGGTTGAGGCGACCTTCCCCGACGGTACAAAACTTGTCACCGTTCATGACCCGATCGTTTGATCAGCCTTACGGAATAAGGAATACACTATGATACCCGGTGAAATTAAGGCTGCTGAAGGCAGTATCACGTTGAACGAAGGCCGCGCCACAATCGAAATCGAGGTTGCGAATACGGGCGATCGCCCGATTCAGGTTGGCTCGCATTATCATTTTTATGAAGTGAATAATTCACTGACGTTCGACCGAGAAAAAACCCGTGGCTTTCGATTGAATATTCCGGCAGGTACGGCAGTGCGTATTGAACCGGGGCAGACCCGAACGGTAGAGCTGGTTGAATTTGCCGGTGATCGCAAAGTGTTCGGCTTTCAGGGCAAAGTCATGGGGGATCTGTAAATGACGGACAGCAATAAAACAATCTCACGTCAGGCGTATGCCGATATGTTTGGCCCGACGACCGGGGACAAAGTCAGGCTTGCTGACACAGAGCTCTGGATCGAAGTTGAAGAGGACCTGACGACTTACGGCGACGAAGTGAAGTTCGGCGGTGGTAAAGTTATTCGCGATGGTATGGGGCAGTCTCAGAGTACCTCCGATAAGGTGATGGACTGTGTGATGACCAATGCGTTGATCATCGACTACACCGGTATCTACAAGGCGGATATTGGCATTAAAGAAGGTCGTATCGCAGCCATCGGCAAGGCGGGTAACCCAGATGTACAGCCGGGCGTCACCATCGAAGTCGGCCCCGGAACAGACGTCATTGCGGCCGAAGGGAAAATCGTAACAGCGGGTGGTATCGACTCGCACATTCACTTTATTTGTCCGCAGCAGATTGAAGAAGCATTGGCTTCGGGCGTCACCACCATGTTGGGTGGGGGAACCGGGCCAACGACTGGCACTAATGCGACCACGGTAACCCCCGGGCCTTGGAATATGGCACGTATGCTGGAAGCGGCAGACGAATTTCCGATGAACCTCGGCTTTTTGGGGAAGGGCAATGCCAGTCAGCCAGAAGGCCTGAGAGAACAGATTGCCGCTGGTGCGATTGGTCTTAAACTGCATGAAGACTGGGGAACAACACCTGCCTCTATTGATTGCGCGCTAACCGTAGCGGAAGAGACGGACACTCAAATCGCGATTCACACCGACACCCTGAACGAGTCGGGTTTTGTCGAAGATACCATTGCGGCATTTAAAGGCCGGACGATTCACACCTATCACACTGAAGGTGCAGGTGGTGGTCACGCGCCGGATATTATTAAAGCGGCTGGATTGTCGAATGTACTGCCGTCGTCAACTAATCCAACCCGCCCTTACACCGTCAACACTGCAGACGAGCATCTCGATATGCTGATGGTGTGCCATCACCTCGATCCGAGTATCCCGGAAGACGTTGCCTTTGCCGAGTCACGTATTCGTGTTGAGACCATCGCGGCTGAAGATATTCTGCATGACTTGGGCGCTTTCTCGATGATTTCATCGGACTCACAGGCGATGGGCCGTGTTGGTGAGGTGGTCACTCGTACCTGGCAGACCGCGCATAAAATGAAAGTACAGCGCGGTAACCTCCCGGAAGACCCTGAAACTCATGATAACTTCCGGGTAAAACGTTACGTCGCTAAATACACCATTAATCCCGCGATCGCCCATGGGATGTCTCATGAGATTGGATCGGTTGAGGTTGGTAAGCTGGCGGATCTTGTACTCTGGAGCCCGGCCTTCTTCGGTGTGAAACCGGATCTGATTTTAAAAGGCGGATTTATTGCCATGGCGAAAATGGGGGATCCCAATGCCTCTATCCCGACGCCTCAGCCAGTACATTATCGCCCCATGTTTGGTGCGTACGGCAAAACGCGGAACGCGACCAGCATGACATTTATTTCTCAGGCTGCGCTTGATGCGGGTGTCCCGGAAAAACTGGGTCTTAAAAACCTGATTGGTGTGGTGAAAGGTTGTCGGACAGCGACGAAAGCCAGCATGATTCTGAATGACTGGCAGCCGGATATTGAAGTCGATCCTCAGACGTATCAGGTACGTGCGAATGGTGAGTTGCTGACGTGTGAACCTGCCGAGGTGTTGCCCATGGCGCAGAGATACTTTTTATTCTGAAAGCAGGTGTAGCCGCTTTGTTTAAAGACCGATTTTAAATTGAAGATAAACATGATTGAACTGATTAAAAAATTAACCGCTCACGACGTGTCACACGCAGATTTATCTGCAGCCAAAACACTGAGCCTGCCGATTGATGCACGCATTAAAAGTCGTCAGCGAGTGACGTTGGAAGACGGTACCGAAGCGGGCCTGTTTCTGGAGCGTGGTACCTTGCTGCGCGGTGGCGATGTGATTACTGATGGCCAGACGCTTGTGGTGGTGAAAGCCGCAGATGAGACGGTCTCGACTGTCCGCTGTCAGGACCCTTTATTACTCGCAAAAATCGCTTATCACCTGGGTAATCGCCACGTACCGCTGCAAATTGAATCCGGCTGGTTGCGTTTTCAGCATGATCACGTGCTCGAAGATATGGTACGGCAGCTGCCGGGTGCGGCAGAGGCGGCCGAAGTCCTTTGTGAGCAGGCACCGTTTGAACCTGAGTCGGGTGCCTACCAGCAAGGTGGTGGTCATCATGGTCATTCGCATGGTCACTCGCACGGCGATTCACATGGCCATTCGCACGAACATACACATAGTCATTCGCACTAGTTTTTCTTGTCACTGAAACGATCAAAAAGCGAATGAGTACAACAATTTAACGGAGATGTATTAATGAAAAAATTTATAACCGCGACCATTACTGCCGCATGCTCAACCGCTGCTCTGGCACACGAAGGGGATCACTCGGGTGAGTCTCTTGCGGGGCTGGTGCATCACTCACTGTTTGATGCAGACCATATGTTGATGCTGCTGGGTTCAGTACTGGTAGTAGGTAGCGGTATTGCGATGTTTGTGCGCAGTCAGAAGAAAAGCAAGCAGGCAGATAAACACTAAGTTATGTCGGCTGCGTATTTTCGTCTTCAGCAACTGATCAGCCCGTCTTTACCGATAGGCGCATTCACTTACTCACAAGGTATGGAATGGGCGGTAGAAAGCGGCTGGATAAGCGACGCTGAAAGCCTGCACGCATGGCTGGATTCAGTCCTGAGTGGCACCATGATATCTATGGAGTTGCCTCTGCTGTTGCGACTGGCCGATTGTGTTGAGCGAGGTGATGCAGAAGCCTGTTACGACTGGTCGCTATATCTGTTGTCATGTCGGGAGACGAGTGAACTGCGTGCGGAAGAGCAACAGCGTGGTCAGGCGTTTGCCACCCTGCTCGATAAGCTTCCCGAAGCCTCAGTCTGGCCAGAGCTGAATGATGTAATGTGGCGGAATTCGATGGATACCAATCAGCTCGCGGGGTTTGCTCTAGCGTGCCACAAGTGGGGTATTCGTCGCGAAGACATGCTGCGTGGTTATTTATGGAGTTGGCTCGAGAATATGGTGATCGGTGCTGTGAAGCTGATTCCGCTCGGGCAGAGTGATGGTCAACGCGTGCTGTTTCGGTTTACCGATACATTGGATGAAGCCTGTCAGGCCGCGTTTTCGGTTGAGGACGATGACATCGGTGCTTCTTCGCCAGCGCAAGCCATCGCCAGCAGTCTGCACGAAACACAATATTGTCGATTGTTCCGCTCATAAAAATAGCGGGAAAAACCAAAATTAAAGAATTGATAAAACAGGAAATAAAAATGGCTGACTATAAATCACCACTTCGTGTTGGCATCGGCGGCCCGGTTGGCTCTGGTAAAACAGCGTTGTTGGAGCAGCTCTGTAAAGCCATGCGCGACGACTACCATATCGCTGTCGTGACCAATGATATTTATACCAAAGAAGATCAGCGTATCCTGACTCAGGCTGAAGCACTGGAACCTGAGCGTATAGTGGGTGTTGAAACCGGAGGCTGCCCTCATACGGCTATTCGTGAAGACGCATCCATGAACCTTGCCGCGGTTGAAGCGCTGGCGAAGAAGTTCGGTAATCTGGATGTGGTATTCGTAGAAAGTGGCGGCGACAACCTGTCTGCGACCTTCAGCCCGGAATTGGCGGACCTCACTATTTACGTGATTGACGTAGCATCAGGCGAAAAAATTCCACGTAAAGGCGGTCCGGGTATCACCAAGTCAGACCTGCTGGTGATTAATAAAATCGACCTTGCCGAGCTGGTGGGCGCGAACCTTGAGATCATGGACTCCGATACCAAGCGTATGCGTGGCGAGAAGCCTTACGTGTTCTCGAATCTGCGCACCGACATCGAAGGCCTTAATGACATCATCAGTTTTATTACCCGCGAAGGGATGCTGAAGAGTCATGCGGAGAAGATGACGGGGTGATTGCCCGTTAGTCTCCGAAGACGCGAACAAACAGGTGGCTCTCTGAGCCATCTGCGGGTTCGTAGAGTGCAGCGGGGCGACCTTTGCCCCCTTCTGGTATACCTTCTCCGACTTCTTTTAGTACGTCGGCATTCAACAGTCTTCGCCGGAACGATTTCTTTTCTAACGCCGTATCCATAAGTAACTCGAACGCTTTCTGTAACTGCGTCAATGAGAATGGGCGTTTCAGAACGTGTATTGGCAATACCGTGTAGGCCGTCTTATTTTTCAGACGCTCCCGAGCAAGCTCAAGTAGTTCAGAGTGATCAAAGGCGAGCTGCAACTGTTCAATCTCTTCTATTGGAAACCAGCGCGCTTCATTCACTGCCTCGATGAACTCAGCGGTCGGTGCGTATGGAATTAGTGCCATATAGAGTGTGGTAATACTCCAGTGCCTGGGATCGCGGTGGGCGTTGCCAATGGTCGACACCTGTTCCAGTAATGGGGCGTCGACGCCGGTTTTAGATACCAGTTTCCGCCGGGCTGTGGTGTGAATGTCCGGGTCTTTTTTCAGGTCGACAAAGCCGCCTGGTAGCGCCCAGAAGCCCTTAAAGGGGTGTTCGCCTCGTTCAACCAGCAGAACTTTCAGCCGACCCTGATCGAGGGTGAAAATGGCGATGTCCACGGAATAGATTGGTGTGTCGTATTCCTTTGGGTTGTAGCTCTTCAGAAAGGCTTGCTCGGAGGACTGGGTCATCAGCGTTGCTTGACAATAGTGGCGATTAGCCAATAATAAAGCACCATCCACGACAAGATCAATTCACGTGGATGCTTCATCTGCTGGATAGACCGGCAGTCAGATTATCAACGGCAAGGAGCTTGCTGTATGTCAGAAACAAAAGAATTCGATTTCGCGGTATTTA
>PDUK01000074.1 GCA_006212115.1 Thalassolituus sp.
CCATTTTGAACTCCAACTCCAAAGGAACCCAGTCGTCAGCATAGGATCTTGGCTTGGTAAACAGAACGAAGTCATCATCACCGCGTTTTTCTTCGATATCATCGGCGGAAAAGACCGGATATGAAAATTTGGTATCGTTTGAATATAGTTGATAAAAAAACATAGTTACCCCGCTCAAACGTATTGGTTGATACGTGTGTAGTCTAACGATAACTTTTGATCGTCGAAGATATCGAGTACACCTATTCTGGCGTCTTGGATATAGTGATAGACATTGTTTGAATTTCGTACTAATTGTCATAGGATTGTATCTTTAAGTCATAGTTTAGGTAACAAAAATTGTCAGTTTTTTATAGATTGCATACGGATATCTCAGTATTTAAAGAAATTCCCCTCGATGTCGAAGAAATCGCAGAACAGTTAGATGCCGATAACAGGATCATGGACTTTGTTTATATGGGGGTAAAAGACAAGCGCCTTTCTGATTTCTGGACGCCGGTTAAGACCAGTTTTGAGCCATCGCCTGTTTTTCCTACAGCGGTTAAGATTCCATCTATATCAATATGGACAGGATCCTGCCTCATTTTTTCGGAGCGAGCACACGCTATTTTTCGATTGATGTTGGCAGAATATGGAGAGTTTTTACCGCTGGATGTTCACGGATTTACTTACTACATATTCAATAATCTGACCGACGTTGAACCTGATATGAGTAAGAGTTGGTATGCCGATGAAGGTGTAAGGCGAGTAGATTCGCTGGTTTTTGGTGAAGATGCTGATAGTAAACTCCTGTTCAGAAGTGGCTGGGAGGGCTGTACTGCTTGCTTTTGTAGCGAAACCTTTAAACAGCTTTGCCATGAATATGAGATTGAAGGTCTGGAATTCTCGGAAGATCTTTTGAATCCAGGATATCTGTCTTTTAATTAATACAGAACAGACCTATATGACGTTGTATGTGCTCGATTTAATGTACTCTCATAAGAGTATTATCCTGATTAGAAAATGATGTTATTTATTTAACATCCAATTGGTTAAGTATATATTCTAAGCGGTCTGAAACTTTACCTTTCACAACCGTGAAAGCAATGTCGCGCTGGGTGAGTTCCTGTTCATACCAGTCCTGTTGATGCTGGCGGAATGCAGAATCCTGTCTTGTACCATCCTGAACAAATTCAAAATCAGGAGCACACAGAAATACGTGGTCATAGTGACGTGTGGTCAGTACTTCCAATGCGGGATCTACACGGTCAAACAGGACTTGGGAATATAAAGTGGTGGTGAGTGGACTAGTATCGCATACAAGCCATCTGTTGGACTTCTGTGCGAGAAGCTGTTCGCGGGCGACCTGGGTCTGTCCGATATGGAGCATATCTTCAAAGACCAACTCGCCGTTACGCAGATCCCAGTGTTCCCGGCCATATTCAGGAGCCCACTCTGTTTCTAACTCCAAAGCCAGTGCTTCTGCCAATGTTGTTTTCCCTGTGGATTCTCCCCCAAGCAGCAGAATACGCCCGACAAAGTCTGCGTAGACCTCTGGTGCCATAAAGTGCTTTAAACTGTGTGGGCTGGAGCGCAGTTGTGTTCCGGATACAGGAATTTTCTCTCGATAACGATCGACACTTCTGTGTACAGTCTCTGAAGCTTGAGGGTCTGTCTGGCGAAAGTACTTCGTGAGTTCTAGGGCAAATCCTTCTCCATAGTCTTCACTGGTGAATACTGCGTCTATGTGAGTGTTAAACAGGTGCTGACATAACCAGCCGCAAAAATGACGATGATCATTGTCTGGAGCATCGTTGTCAGGGATGTCCGGTGGGTTACTTATACCCTTGATGTCGGCAGTACGTTGCAGTTCAGTTGGGTCCAGAACAAGCATTGGGACGTGCGGAAAGCGTTGGCGCAGCCAGAATTCTCTGCGCTCACGACTGCATCCGGGTAGCTCCGGCTCGCTATATGAAATCAGGTAAAGATTTTCACACTCTGTCTGAGCCTGGGAGATCAGAAGTTCGTGACCTGAGTGCAAAGGGCTGAATTTTCCGACCACCAGACCGTTATTAAAGTGTCGGTGTTTAACGTGATGCATTTGCTGTGGTCGCTATGTTGGTATTGTCTGCCAGCTGTGAGCGCCAGTAGAAGAATGCGACGATGGCATTTACCCAATAGCAAGCATACAGGAAAGACGTTAAATACAGCTCCCGGCTAGCAAAAAGAGGAACGGCAATGGTGTTGACCAGTAGCCAGAACCACCAGGCTTCAAGGCGGCGCTGCATCAGCAACCATTGCGCGATAACGCTGAATGTGAGGACTAGTGAATCCAATAGTGGTGCGTAGGCGTCTGTGAAGCGGTGGAGCATCAGTGCGTATAACGAGGCGATGAGCAAACCGAGCGGTGAAATTAGGGCAACATAGCGGAGGCCTGCGCGGCTGACCGGCTTTGCCTGGCCATTATTTCCGCGTCGCCACAATATCCAGCCATAAGCACTGGTCACAACAAAAAACAGCTGTAGAGTTACATCGGCGTAAAGCTGAGCCTGAAAAAACAGCAGCCCAAATAAGATACAACCAATAATGCCGGTCCACCAGGTGTGTACGCTGTTGCGCCCAGCAAGCAGAATGGAAATAGTAATTATCAGATTGGATGCGATTTCCAGCGCACTCATTGCAGTGTTCCTTCTTTCAGGTTGCTTGTGTATTGCATAATTTTGTCTTCGCTTTCGATTGACTTTACCGTAATAGGCTGGTTTCCGAATACCGACGATAAAGCGTCAAGACTGGCGGCCGAGTAATGCATTGAGACCGGTGCTAGCGATAAACATAGTGATCCGTCCGCCTCCTGATGCAATCCGAACTGAGCCAAAGGCAGTGATTTCAATGCGTGAGTGATATCGATATTGTTGACCCAATCACCGGCTTGTGTGCGGAACCGTACAGGACTGCGCCCACTCAATCCTTTAAGCAAAGGGCCTTCTGGCGAATAGGCGAGTGAGGCGAAGTCGCCAGTACGATAACGCAGAAGTGGCAGGCAGAAGTTAAATCCACCGGTCAATGTAATTTCTCCACGTTGACCCGGTGGGACGGGGTTTCCCTCGGTATTCAGAATTTCGACATACAGTTCTGGCTGAAGTAATAGATGTCCATTGATATTTGCGTCAAAAACTGCAACTGGACCAGATTCATTCAGCGAATAAATGTCGAGTACGGGGGCATTGAAATGGGATTCAAATTCATTCTTCAGACCTTGGGATAACATCATTCCAACGGAAATGAGAGCTTTCGGACGGGTGCTTAACGGCAGAGTTTTCAGGGCACTCAGCGACAGTGGGTCACCCGTATATATTTCAGCGTTCAGCGCATCAAGATAAGCTTCACGGTCAGAAGGGCTAGCCCAGTCGTCTGGATGCAGATTGATCTTTGCCAGGCCTGATTCGCCCAGTTGCGGCGTGACCGAGATATAGGTGAAGCAACGACGTTGGTGACCGACCAGTACAACCCCAATGTTTTCAGGGCCGTGGCTCAGTTCGATGCCAAACCGGCGCAGCGCCCGGCGATGAAAACACAGATACGTCGCAGCGATGCGGGGATGTGATGGTAACAATAATGGATTGCCACTGGTGCCCGTGGTCTGGAAGTTGATCATGCGATCGAGTTGGACGCTGTCAGGTACGAAGGCGGTAATGTCGCGACTGAAATCCGCTCGGGTTACCGGAGGTATGTCGGTAAATTGTGGCGGCTTTCCCTGAGACCGGTAAAAGGGGACGTCGCGATACACGTTATCGACAAATGTATTCAGCCATTGTGGAAGGTGACGTTCATTCCAGTCGACTCTGCTGTTATTCAGTTTCCGCTCGTAGTCAGCCAGTAGGTTCAGATCGTCGGAGGTCAGCTTATTACCGCTACTGTTGCGGTAAATAGGTGCCTGCGGATGTTCGCGAAGAAATTTGAGCATACGGGCGCCGTCTTCGCTCAGAGTGGGATAGCGCTCTGGGTCGAAATACGGCTTCATTCCCGTGTCCATTTATCGGCAGATTCTGCAGCCGCCTGCTTTGCAAGGGCTTCACGGATAGCCCGCGCGCGGGCTTCTGCTTCGCGGCTTTCCTGTAACAGACGATTGCGCTCAGTACTGCTTAGGGCACTGAGACGATCTGTCGCTTGAGTAATACTTTCGCCAGCAGGGCGATAATTGAGACGTGCCAAAAGGAAACGCGCAAATTCTTCACGCCGTTCGCTGTCATTAATGTATTTGGTCGCCGTACTGGCATCGGCTAGTTGCTGCATTGCCAGGTCGAGCAGGGACAGCAGCGCATCAGCATCACGTAATGTGCTCTTAAACCAGTCATCGTTCAGTACCCAGATGGCTAATGCTACCAAACTCAGTCGGTTGTGATCTTTTTCTGAATGACCGCTAGTGAACCGGTGCAGTTGTTCAACACTGGCATTATATCCGGTCTGGCGGAGTGTATCGTGCACCAGCGCAGCAACTGCGAGGTTACCACCGCTATGCGTTTTCGGTTCATCCAGAAAATCCGCAGGTGTGGAGGATATCCGGCGTAAAAGGTGTTGCAGATCTGGTCCAATGTTATTCACGCTGAAATCCTTGTCATTGAGTTCACCGAGATTGTTCCGCGTTAAATTTGGCAGATGGGTGGTTATCTGAGCCATAGTGCCGATGGGCGAATTCGCGGGCAAATTCGAGCAATTGGGCAAGGTCTGTCACGGTATAAACCTCCCAACCTTGCTGATCCCGCGCTCTGCGAAGTTCATTTGAGTAGGGAGCGTCTTGTGTTGTCCATTCGCGATACAGATTCAGAGCCATCGTGCCGCCAGCGCGGCCCTTATCAAGAGCCATGGCTGCGATATCCCAACCACTGTTGCCGCGCTCATCCTGATCAAACATTGTGGTGATACCGTCGTCGGATATGTGCAGGATATGACAGTCGCGATCCTGTAGATCCCGCTGCGCAAAGGTATCGCGTAACTTATGAATCGGAAACGCCGTAGCCCCTCCGAAATGGCCGGTTAATATACTCAGAATATTGTCTTCGTCACGCACGAATCCTGTGGTGGATATACACTGGTGTTTGCCGCTCCATAACGTGGCTTGCACGCGTGCTCCGCTGCGCAGAGCCGAGAGGCAGATAACGGCCCCCGCGAGAGCCATATAAGAAATACGCTGCTGCGGATTTGGCATAGAGCCTGAGCTGTCAACATAGATGTCCAGATCCACTGGGCGTGTCGCAGGCTCTGCTCCAGCCACCATGCCAAACCGGCGTTTTAATGTGGTAATTCCTGGCACTGGCTGCGGTGAATAGCTGAGGCTCTGTAGCCAGTCGATATCGTCAAGAGCGTCACCCACTTCCCATACATCAAGTCCTTCCATTTGTGGCTCCAATGTCTGTGGAGCGGCACGTTTAGGAAATGGGATCAGATAGGGTAACGCGGCTTCGCGGTAGTAGCGGACAGCCAGTTCATGGTCGGTAAGCTTCAGGCCTGCTGCTCGCAGAATTTCGCCATATTCGAACGGTTCTCTCCGTTGACCACCGCCAGGGATGTTCTTCTCCGCTTGAAGCGCATCAGAAGCTGGTTCGCTACCCGGTTCCATATCGGTGACCAGAGGATCTTCCGATGGGTGTAATTGCGGCAATTTTTCATCATCGTCAAAATCAATCAGGCCTGATGGCTCACAATCCTGACCTGCGGCTTGTGTATCCATGAGTTGTTGAAGAGCTTTTTCCTGATCTTCTTTTTCTTGCTCCGCCGCATACAGATAGGGCAGCAGTAATGCAGCAAATCGAGCTCCACCTGTCAGCCAGTCGTTGGCATACACCCGGACCAGACGTGCGCCCAACCATGCATGAGTATTGAACAGACTGTCGTCGACCATGACTCCGAGAGAACCGCGATCAAGTTGCCATAAAACTTCGTAAATCCGCAGATAAAGGGCCCATACACCTGGCTTCCGGATCGGATCGTCCTGATTGACCAGACGTTGATAGATGGCGTGCATACGAAGTCCGCTCTGTCGTTGTAGGCGATCGTTGATCAGCAGATCGGTATACAGGTTCGCCACCATTGGTGTATGTTGCTCGAGTGTTGGCAGGGCCTGGCGAATTCGCGCCAGCAGTCGATAATGATCGCTGGCGTTGGCCGGAGCCAATACATGGTGACCGATTTCGTGGGCAAGGACCTCGACGGCATAATCTTCCAGTTTCAGCCTTTCTACGCCTTCGAGGTCGACTACCACACTCTGGTCAGATAGTCGGATCATGGCGAAACTGTTGGTTAATCCTTCTCTGGCAGCTGTTACTGACGATTGACAGAGGTTGGGATCAGACAAACGTGTGAACTGACTCCAGACAGCCAGAGCCTGCGGCCATGCTGATTGCCAACGTTCTAACAGTGAAAGAGGCTGTGTTGAACTGCTCATGGTAGAGGCACTACGCTGATGGCAAAACTGTAGGGTGATGTCACTGCGGCAGTGTATTCATTCCATGCCAGTTCTAAGCCATATGTAGGCAGAGGAATGACAACGGAAGAATTCGCGTAGATCAGCGTATTGGCACTTAGCTTAGGGGATCTGCCTTCGGTTGCGGCATGACTTGCGCCATCGAATTCAGCCTGAGTCGCTGGCAGCAGCACTGCACCAAAGCAATCCGCTACGAGTAGAAAATAACGGTCGCTACTTTTTACGATAAAGCCCTCGAGGGTCGCCCGCACCTCGGGCGGTTCTGCAAACTGTCCTCCAAGCCCGGTGAACGCACCCACTTGGAGCGCACTGTCTGGTCGTGCAATCTGCCAGGGGTTCTGTTCTGCAAGGATGAGTTGTCCCGATACGTCACTTTCGGGCGGTAAATCGAGCAATGCGCAACCGATATGCGGAAGACCTGCAGCAGCACGCAGGGCGGGCAAACGGAAGTGCGCAGCACCTGCGCGCCAAGCGGCAAGTACGCCAAGTTGCAGCAGATTATCGGGATCAGATAGGCTACTGCCGTATGTCCGCAGTAGCTGCAGCCATTGTTCGGGGCGGGCTGCTGGCATTGCTTCAATATTGAGCAGTGCGTTACATAGGCCACTGACCAGCAGAGCAGGGCGGTCGGCCATTGCTGATGTCAGTGCCGGAAATGTGGCCTGCCACAAAGTCTTGAGTAATCTTCCCCGGGCATGAGCACCTGTCAGTTCGCGGCCCACTAGATCCAGTGCAATATCAAATGCAGAGCTGGCAAAAGCATCACGACGTGTAACGCCCATACTGACGATAACCGGATCAACGCACTCTTGCAGAAAAACGCTCAGTGCTTCGGTACTGAAGCCGCGATAGCGGTGTCGGGCCTCTGCAACACGGGCATTAAACTGTGGCCTACCCGCACGCAGGATTTCGCCAAATTCTGGAGAAATACTCATCGTTGCAACTGCAGCCAGTGCAGATAATTGGTGTAACGCTGGTGCAGATATTTCAGCTTGAGTAAGTCATCGTATATATGGCCGTAGAGTTTACGCCCTTTGCACCATTCTCCGACCAGTCGTTCAATTTTACCGATCCTGGTGCGTATGTCGCTTTCACTGAGACCATCTAGTCCTGAGGAAAACTCCAGATCCAGTTGCTGCACCGGATCGTCGTGATCCAGGCCTAGTCGTTCGAATTCTGCATTCGACAGGTCGAACAGGTGACGCAGCCAGCTGATACTGTCTGAACGGAATGCGGTATTCTGAGGCAACGCAAAAAATGGTGCATCGAGATCCGGTGTCAGTTTGTCGTTCAGAACGAACGGAAGAATCTGACGTAGATCCTCAATTTCGACAGATGTGTTTCCTCGGAAATAGGCCAGCGCCTTAGCGTACATAATAAGCGTCATCAGATTACGTACAGACAGGCCATTGAGGGTCTGGCAGCCCAAATCTTTCAGCCGGTCACGCCCATTATCGGCTGAGATAAGTTGTGCCCAATCGACGGCAGCTAATCGGGCAGTGTCTTTGGTCATATATTCGAACTGAGCGCCGGCCGCTTCGGATAACTCGAACTGACTTGCAAAAAACTCGAGACGGCGGCGGAGAGGCGCTGGTAGTTCAACCTTGACAATATCGGCGTTCATCTCATCAATTTCGGCTTCAGTGAACACTATATCTTTTGGAACTACTTCTTCGGGGCGCACGCCTTCTTCTATCCGTACCAGCAGTTCGTCCAGAAAACGTGGGTTGAACGCCAGCGCCTGTACGATCACATCAATACGGTCGCGCAGGGCCTCAATTACCCGATAGGTGCCGCCACCCTGATCGTCATTTGCGGTGAGATACCATGCAGAATCCGGGCATTCGAATACATGGTTCAGCACTTCGGCGTAGTTGTCGCCCATGACCGTTAACAGAGCGCTCTGAGTTCTGGTTGGGATGCGGTTGTATTCGTCGATAATTTTGACTCGCATGCCTAACCAGTTCCGCCAGGCGATACGGATGTCTTCCATACGCTGAGCACCGACGAGATCTGCGGGGAGCGGATTTCCCAGCAGATCAGCGATCGTCATTTGTGGGTGACCATGCTGCATGGCCCTACGTACTTCCTTTACCGGGTAGCCGGCGAGTACGCCCATCAGAATCGCACTGGCTGTTTTACCGCGCCCGGGGCCACCGATAAATAGACACTTACGTCGGGTGGCAAACGTCAGTAATGGAAGAAGTACGTAGCTGGAGTAACTTTGACCAGACGGCAAGGTCAGGCGTCTCTTGCTATCGCCGACAACAAAACTCTGAGGGGGAGTAAGGTTGTACTCAATATCGTAGTGAGGGCTGATGATGGCACTGTTCACAATCCAGAAATAGGCCTGACGGAGTTTTTCATCCAGGGCGATAGCTGCCGGAGCCGGATCAAACTCCGACTGCAATGGGCCCTGATAAAGATCCGCTACATCAAACTTCTTCGGGCGGGCGGCACGCTGCGGATTTGTGGGCGCGGTAGAAATACGTCGATATATATTGGAAGACATTAACTTTCCCTGTAGCAGTACTGTGTACGCATTTTCTTCTAAGTACGAATGATGCTTCACGCCGACAGGATTGGCAATTGGGTAGAATCATTAGTCGGATTACATTGTAGTGGAGCGGGTGTAATTAGGGCGTAATCGAAAATAGCTGAGCGACTACTGCAAGATTCTGTTAATCGGCCGGGGGTGAATAAGTTCTATACGATTCCACAATATGGAAAAAACTATTCAGTTTCAAGTCATCGGAGGGTTCATGCAGCACAGCAATATAGAAGTAATGTCAGATAAAGCAGGAGGGGATACTTATGTCTGATTTCTTCGCAATAGGGTACACCGATTACTGGTACATGCTGCTTACTTTGGATGCGCTGGACATCATTAAGAATGCACCTAAGGACATCGGGCTGCAATTTGAAGATATTATGCGATTCAGTATGCGGGGAACGAAATTTAAGTCTTGGTGGGTAGCTTCAGAGACGACACTTACGGCGCACGAAGTAGCGAAGGAACAGCTCTTGCCTGATGTGGTTATCTGGCAAGCTGGAGCTGCACTGGTGCTGAGTCCAAAAGCATACCGGTTGTTAGGAGATATGCTGGAACCGTTGGGTGAACTACTGCCAGTAAAGATTTTGAATGAACCTCAGTCATACTGGACTTTTAACAGCCTTGTAAAAAAGGGTGCAGATCCAGAGAAGAGTGCCTGGCAGTACATGGGGGATATGCCGATCCAGCTCGAAAAGGTTGGTTTTTCTGTGTCGGTTGATGATCCAGTGATATTTAAAACCGACTTCGATAATTATGCTTTTTTGTACTGTGGCAAGAGACTTAAGGCGGTAGTTGAAGAGTTTGGATTGGCCGGGCTTTCATTTAAGGCGCTGGAATGAGGAGTTAAGGCTGTGTGGCATTTTGGTGGTAGCGCAATCTTTAGTTGATATTCGTGGAAGTTTGCTCCTCTGTTTGGGCATATACGCGTACAGGCAACTCCGATCACTTCAGATCCTTTCCGGGCAATTGGTATGATTTTACTTTGGGTGTTACTAAAGCCATTCGCTAGAGCCGATTTGAAGATCTTTTTTCCGGCCTTCTTTCGTACGGGTTCTACCCGAAACTTCTTCAAACTAGTGTGACCGCATGAAAGGTCACGCCAGTGAAGTTCCCAGATGCAACTGCGCAGAAAAAGCTACCTAGAACTCCTTCATCGGTGCTTTGATCATCAATACAGAAGGTACTGGTGTAGTTATCTCCTTTAATCTTAAAGAGACCAGTAGCTGGAAGTTTCTCTGTTTTCAGTACGATATTCTTAAGGCCGAACTTGATCCCGCCTTCGTTGTACTCGTATTCTGATTTCTCACTATCTAGAGCATCGTCGG
>PDUK01000010.1 GCA_006212115.1 Thalassolituus sp.
GAGCTGCGTGCACGCGGCGAAAAAGTCTAAGGAGACCTGTTATGCCACGCGATAAGATCCGTCTTGTATCAAGTGCCGGTACCGGTCACTTCTACACTACTGACAAAAACAAGCGCACCATGCCTGAGAAGTTCGAGATCAAGAAATTTGATCCCGTTGTTCGCAAGCACGTTGCGTACAAAGAAGCTAAGATCAAGTAATTGATCCCGTTTCTGAAAGAACCCGCTTCGGCGGGTTTTTTTATGCCTGTCATTTCTCAGTCGAATCTCCCTGTACGAACACGATAGAATGTAAACCTAGCCACTATCGACCTGACGTTATGCCCGAATTACCAGAAGTAGAGACCACACTCCGCGGCATCAGCCCGTATCTGCAGGATCAGACCATCACCCGCATAGATGTCCGCCAGCCTAAGCTGCGTTGGCCTGTAGAGGGTGAGATTCAGTCTCTGGTTGGCCACAGGGTGCGACGTCTGTCCCGTCGTTCGAAATACATACTGGTTGAGACCGATGCCGGTATGGCGATCTGGCATCTGGGGATGTCAGGCTCTTTGCGTCTGGTTGATCCGGGCACCCCTCTTGCCAAGCATGATCATATTGATTGGCACCTGAGTGGCGGCAAGGTACTGCGTTATCACGACCCCCGGCGCTTTGGCGCTTTGTTGTGGGTCGCGCCGGGGCAAAGCTCCGAGCATCTTACTCACCTCGGGCCAGAGCCACTTTCCGATGCGTTCGACGACGAGCATCTGTTCAACCGGAGCCGCGGAAAAACTCAGGCCGTTAAGACCTTTATCATGGACGGACGAGTGGTGGTGGGTGTTGGCAATATCTATGCGAATGAAAGCCTGTTTCTGGCGGGTATCCGTCCGCAGACACCGGCAGGCAAAATCAGCAAGGCCCGATATCAACGACTCACCGAGACGATTCGCCAGGTGTTGGCTGCTGCGATAGAGCAGGGTGGTACAACGTTGAGGGATTTTGTGGGTGGCGATGGTAAGCCCGGGTATTTTGCACAGCAGCTCTACGTGTATGGACGCGGTGGTGAGTCGTGCAAGAATTGCGACGCAACACTGAAAGAAATCCGTCAGGGGCAGCGAGCGACCGTTTACTGCCCGCAATGTCAGCGTTAATCCAAAAAAGTGCGCGCGACGTATCCTACTGTACTATTTTTATCAGAGCATTTTTACCAGAGCGCTTTTAACTGAAGCACTGTGAATAGAAATACTCTGACGATGCTGCCCCGGTGATTACGCTGTCGCCGTTGAAGAACAATAAGCACCTTGTGGGAGGCAATGAATGCCACGGATTTCAACACCTTACATTATGGATATTGAAGCATCGGGTTTCGGGCCCGACAGTTATCCTATCGAGATTGGTGTCGCCCTTGCCGATGGTGCGCGCTTCTGTTCGTTGATTGTTCCGGCAGCAGACTGGACGCACTGGGATGACTCCGCTCAGGGAGTGCACAATATTTCGCGTGATATGCTCAAACGGCACGGCAGTCATGTACATCAGGTGGCGACTGAGCTGAATGAAATGCTGGCGGGCAAGACCGTATACAGCGATGGTTGGGTGGTCGACAAACCCTGGTTATTGCGCCTGTTTCAGGCTGCGGGTGTGAACATGTCCTTTCAGCTCAGTCCGATTGAAATGATCATGACGGAGCCTCAGATTTTGCTCTGGGACGACACTAAGGCCCGTTTGACTGAGGAGGCGAACCTCCAGCGCCACCGGGCCAGTAACGATGCATGGCTGATTCAGGAAACCTACCGCCACACTAATGAGGCATTGGATGCCACTCTCACTGGTTGAGTGTGTATTCGAGAGTGATATCGGTATTCAGTAACTTGGATATCGGACAATTTGCTTTGGCCGACTGAGCAATCCGCTCGAACTCGTCACCGTCGATACCTTCAACCTGCGCTTTGAGTGTCAAAGCCGATTTGGACACCGCAAAGCCATCTCCGTCTTTATCGAGAGAAACGGCGGCACTGGTCTGCAGCTTTCCTTCTTTGTAGCCTTCGCCTTCAAGCGCAAATGACAGCGCCATGGTAAAGCAACTGGCGTGTGCGGCAGCGATCAGTTCTTCGGGGTTGGTGCCGGGCTCATCCTCAAAACGAGTATTGAAACCGTACGGCTGGTCTTTTAATGCGCCTGTTTCGGTCGAGACACTGGCTTTCGCTTTTTTACCAAGTGCGTGATAAATCGCTGAGCCTTTCTTAATAATCGTCATACGTCCTCCAACGGGTTGCGTCTTCTTGTGACCTTGTATGCCGTACTAAGTTTCAGCTGTTTGGTTTGTCCTGCGCTTCATGTGATGACGCAGTTGTTTGAACGGATGCCATGACATCGCGTATGAGATTACCAATAAGGCGTCGTTGCAGTCGGTGATCTTCGGTAATGCCTGTGCGGACGATCACGAGATCGTGAGATGGAATCATGACCACCCGTTGTCCTTGATGTCCCGACAGGTAGCGAACATCCGGTACATCTTTCCAACGCTTCTTCTCGGCATTGATCCAGAGTTGGCCGCCGTAGATAGGGGACTGTTCCGACTCTGCCAGCGCAAAGTCGACCCACTCTTTTGACAGTACCTGCTCACCATTCCACTCGCCACCTTGCAGATAAAGTTGGCCAATGCGTGCCCAGTCCCGCGCTTTCAGAAAACCGTATGCCCCGCCCACTAACTGTCCATGTGCATCAAACTCGATAAAACCATCGGTGATGCCCAACGGATAAAACAGTTCTTGTTGATAGAAATTATACACCGCTTGCTGACTGCCAAAGTGCTGCTGAATGATGGCAGCAAGACGATTCGTTTCGGCGGTAGAGTAAGCAAAATGTTCGCCCGCCGTATGCACCTTGGGTTGGTTGACGGCGTAACCGTGCTGATCACTTTCAAGGTACAGCATTTGGGTGACGTCAGAGAACTTGGTGTAATCTTCGTTTACCAAGACGCCACCCGTCATATTCACCAACTGTCGGGTGGTGATATCGGCGCGATCGGTTTGCGCCCATTCACGGATCGGCGCGGGGGCATCCAGATCCAGTACTCCTTGGTCGGCCAACTTACCGATTAACATTCCTGTCAGGGTTTTGGTCATCGACCAACCGAGTAATCGGGTGTCTTTGCTGGCTCCCTCTCCGTATTGCTCGAAAATCAGCTCGCCTTTATGAATTACAACAACCGATGTGGTGTGAGCCATATCGTGACTGAATAATGCGTCGGCTGCATTCTGAATCCGACCCATGTCGATATCGCGGTGCGCCGTAACAACAGGCCCGCTGCCGTGTGGCCAGGGCTGATCAGCCGGAAGAGATTGTGTGGTTGATGGGGTAAAGGGAATGGCCGCGACTTCTTCGCGGGTACGATCAATCAATAGCGTACAGCCTTTGCCTTCTGTGTAGAATGCGACGGCATCGTCTCCTAAGAATTTGTCGCCGACACGTACTTCCTGAGCGTCATGGTCTACGTCTACTGTCCAGATTAATGGCAGCGGTTTTACTTTTTTAGCAATGTAACGATCGATGACTTGCTGCTCGTCAAAATCTGAATTAAATACGTACGAGCACAGGTATTTTGCCGCGTAACCCTTTCCGACGGGAAGGTCGTCGAGTAAGCCGCTGTTGTATAAATATAAAGCGGGTAAAGCCAGTAACAAAACTACGAAAGTACTGATAATTTTTATTTTTTTACTCATTTTTTATCCGCCTTTAAAATCCGAAAAGGACTATTTTTAGAAACGCTTCTAGTACTTTTTATATCGAGTGCTATTTTCAGTAGCCGATTTTTTAATAGCCACTTTTTCAATAACCACGGAAGACCCAATACCGCGAGGGTCTGATGCGGCGGTTACTTTTCCACTTTTTTTATCGATCAGAATGGCCTGCATATTGCCGTATTCTCGGCCGACATCTGCGAATTTGTGCCCTCGCGATTCGAGCTCTTTCTTCACGTCATCCGCTATCACGTCCGGCTCGTGTTGGATGACATCAGGCAGGTACTGGTGATGAACGCGTGGTCGGGAAACCCACTCCTCAACGGGCTTACCTTGCAGGTATTCCAGTGTGCCGAGAAAGACCATGCTGATGATCCGGCTGCCACCGGGTGTGCCGAGTACCGCTATGCTGTCGTCTGACTCCAGCATTGAAGGTGACATAGACGACAACGGACGCTTGCCCGGTGCAATGGCATTGGCCTCATTACCGACCAGGCCGTATGCATTAGGCTCACCGGGTTTGGCTGAGAAGTCGTCCATCTCATTGTTTAATAGAATGCCTGTTCCCGGGATAGTGTAGGCCGAGCCGAACGGAAGGTTGATGCTTAACGTGGCTGATACGCGGTTGCCTTTGCTATCGACAACCGACAAATGCGTTGTATGGAAGCCTTCTTCAATATTTTTAGGACCATCGAGATCGAGACTTGGGGTTGCTTGTGTCATGTCGATGCTGTTCGCCCACTGTGCATTGCGGACTTTGCTGATCAGCTCAGCGACTGGGACATCGACGAAATCTGGGTCTCCGAGGTATTCGGCGCGATCGCGATAGGCGCGGCGCATGACTTCAGTCAGAAGGTGAAGCTGATCTGCTTCACTCAGTGACTGCCAATCGAATTGCTCGAGCATGCGTAGCATCTGTGCAATCGCAATACCGCCCGATGACGGTGGTGGTGCGCTGATCAGCTGTACGTCGCCTAGAGTGATCTGGATTGGTTCTCTTTCCTTTACCTGATAAGACGCGAGGTCATTGAGTGTCCAGTCGCCTCCGGCCTGATTAACCTCGTCTACCATAGTGACCGCAAGAGGGCCGCGGTAGAAACCATCGAATCCTACATTGGCCAGCTGTTCCAGCGTATCGGCAAGGTCCTGTTGTTTCAGAACATGACCGACCTGAGGAATGGCACCTTCATCCAGAAACAGAGAACGGCTTTCGTCATAGCGCTTAATGGCGTCCAGTCGATATCCCATTAATTTCTGATAATGCGGATCAATGGGGAAGCCCTCCCGCGCCTGCAGGATGGCGGGGGCGAGGGATTGTGTCAGAGGGAGTTCACCATACTGTTCAGCGAGATGAACGAAGGCCGCAGGCTGGCCTGGAATACCCGCCGCCGTGGCGCCGTTAACGGCTTTGTCTCGATCGACATCGCCGTTCTGATCAAGATAGTAGTCGCGGTGAAAAGACTGTGGAGCGGTTTCCCGTGCATCAATAAAGCGGTACTGCTCAGCATCGGCGTCGTACAGTAACCAGAACCCGCCGCCACCGATACCAGCGCTGTAAGGTTCGACAACCCCCAGGCTTGCAGCAACGGCAATGGCGGCATCAAAGGCGTTACCACCATTCGCCAGAATATCGAGGCCAGCCTGCGTCGCCATTGGATGGGCGCTGGCAATGGCGACTGCCCCGGAGTCCTGTCGCGCTGCTTTTGTATTGTTCTGAGCGCACCCTGTGATCTGAGCAACGGCAAACGTGCTGATAAGCACCAAGGCAGTGAAAGTACGTGTGGGCCAAACGCGACGCATAAAAAAACCTCCGGAAACAGGAGGCTTTAGTGTCGTCGTGATAGTCCTTATGTGCAACCGCAAAGCACAGATTTACGGACGTTTCAGCCCTGATGCTTTTTCAGTGCCGCCGCAACGGTAGGGTGAACCAGAGTACTGATGTCGCCACCCAGAGCGGAGACTTCGCGGACGATGGTAGACGAAACGTACGAGTATTGCTCAGCTGGGGTCAGAAACAGGCTCTCGACGTTTGGAGCCAGAACACGGTTCATATTGGCGAGTTGGAATTCGTACTCGAAATCAGAAACGGCTCGCAGTCCACGCAGAATAATATTGCCACGCTTTTCTTTTACAAAATCTGCCAACAAGTTGCTGAAGCCTACGACCTCTACATTATGCAGGTGGCCAAGAACCTCTTTGGCGAGATCAACACGCGTTTCTAATTCCATCAAGGGCCGCTTTTTCGGGCTTTCTGCCACGGCAACAATAATATGATCGAACATACGTGCAGCGCGTTCGACCAGGTCTGTGTGGCCATTTGTGATTGGGTCGAAAGTGCCCGGATATACAACGGTGTTCATAGCTTAGCCTTTAGGTAATTACAGCCACTCGGTAGCTGGAAAGTCTATGCGCGAATAGTAAAGGAAGGATCTGGACTCGGCAAATGAGACTCAGTCAGGCAGGGTTGAATACACTTCGCCGTCGGCACCAATAATCATAGCTTCTGCTTCGGGTAGCTGGCGTATTAGGGCTAGCCCGCGCTCTGGGCCTAATACAAAGACGGCAGTCGCGAGCGCATCCGCGAGGTAAGCACGAGAGGTCAGGACGGTAGAACTGCGACTCAACCGGGCCGGATGGCCGGTATCAGGGTCTATGATGTGATGATAGCGAACACCGTCACGTTCAAAGAAACGTTCGTAATCCCCGGACGTGGCGACGGCGGCATTGGCTACCGGCAACATGGCGATCAGCTGTTCCGCTTCGTCGGGGTGCTGTATGCCTACTTGCCAGCGCTTTTCGCCATGCTGGCCGGAACTTGCGTAGAGATCTCCTCCAGCATTGATATAAAACACATCAAAGCCCGCCAGGCGGATGATCTGAGCGGCGCGGTCGATGGCGTACCCTTTGGCAATACCTCCAAGACCAATGCGGGTGTTGGTGTGTTTCAGAAAGACCGAGCGCGGCTCTGGCTTCAGTTCAATGTGGCGGTAGTCAATTGCAGAGACGGCGTCGCTTAGCTGTTTTTCGGTTGGAATAACCTGAGTGCGGAAATCCCATAATTTGCCTGCACTCTTGAAGGTAATATCAAACTTTCCGTGACTGATATCCGCGATCCTGACGGCTTCACTGATCAGACGGAATACTTCGGTAGAGACGACGACCGCTTGTTGGCCTGCAGCCTGATTTATTTGACTGATTTCACTGTCGGGTTCCCATTCAGACATAAGCCGGGTAATGCGCTCGATTTCCTCGACGGCAGCGCTGATAGCGCCCTCGGCAGACGATATCCCGGCATGTGATGTGGTGTGCTGAGTGTTGGGAAGCGCAATATGGAAGTCGACCGTAGTCGTCATCAGACTGACACTCCGGTGAACCACGCTAGCTGAGCGGTGTTCTGGACTCGTCTCTGTATATTTTGTCGTCGCGGTGCTTTTTGCCGTCGTGGTGCTTTCTATAGCCGAATGGCTGAGAGCACGGATGCGCTCGGCTGTTGCCGTAGGAGCCAGCGTAGCGCCCGATAACAAGGCGACCAGTATCCACAGGCTACGGCTAAAAAGTGTATTCACCGTTCGGTCTGCAAAGAGTCCAGCGCGTCTTTAAAATCATCGTCTACGCGCCTTCCCCGGAATACCGCCTCTCCTGAGGCGTTCAACACGATAAGAGTGGGAGTGCCACGAACATCAAAACGGTCTCCGATGATCAGATCAGGGTCACTCAGTGAGGGCCATGGCAGGTTGCGCTCGACTTCCACTCTACGCCCGTCTTCCGGTGTTTTGTTAACGTTGAGCCCGAGCCAGATGAAGTCCGGGTGCTCAGCCCGTTCTACTTTCAGGTGTGGAATCTCTTTCATGCAGTAGCCGCACCAGGACGCCCAGGCAATTAATACGACGGGCTTCTCCGGTTGAGAAAAATCAATTTCGTAGTCTTTATCCGTCAGTGTTTTGTACACATCGGCATGCGACAAGCCGCAAAAAATAAGAATAAAAAAAGCGAATGATAGCTGTGATAAACGCATCATAATTTTGTGTACCACCCGAGTGTAAGCCAATAAAAGTGAAGTTCATCAGAGCGTCGATAGACGTTAAATCCGATGTCGTAATTCGACGGCTCTTTGGTTAACCAGCCTGCTGTAAGATACGACAGCGTTAATCCTGCACTGTGCCCATCGAAGCTACCGAGATCCGAGTCGCTGGTTTGATAAAGGCGCGTTGCCTGGTCGGTCTGCGGATTGACTCGGGGCCCCTGAAATTGCTGCTCGAAGTAGTGACTGGCAGATTGAGTATAAAATCGATAACTGGGTTCAAGGGTGAGTTTTCCATCGCTCAGATGATAAAAATAGCGCGCCTCTAATGCACGCCCAATGATTCCCCAGTTATCTTTGTAATAGCTTGCGCCGAGTTGAACGGAGTCGCTTTTTATTGCGTGCTTGTAGCGCACGGAGAACGTATTGCGAATACGCTCATCGGGCAATATTTCAAACTCGCGTTGGCCGTTGTCCAGTAATATGGAATTGAACGAAGTTGCCAACATGCCGCGTTGCTCGCTGTATACCCATGACGCATTAATCAATGATACTGGCGTTAGTGTCTGGGTCACGCTGAATGCGCTGCTCGTTGTATCGCGGGGTTCATCCGTTTCTTTGCTGCCGTCGTAACGGATCATGCGGACGGTATCATCATAAAATTGCACATCTGCACTGAGCTGCGTTGACTCTTCGTTGAGCGACTGCGATAAACCAAAACCGTAGCCCGTACTGCGGTAGGCAAATTCTTGTCCGTAGCTAGCGAACAGAGTGAATCCTGTGCGCGATTCCGTACGATGCTTCCAGCGCCCCTCAAAATTAAAGCGGCCGGGATTGTAGCCCGTCGCCCCGGATACGGTTTCTGCTTTATCGCGGGCATCGTCGTAGGATGCCGCGGTGACCAGGTCGCCCACGGCCTTCAGGCTGGCGGCATTATGGTCGTTCAGCCTCTGCTGAAAAAGCAGTATGCCTTCGTAAATAGTGGCATGTTCTTCAATGCTCGGGTTGCCGCCTTTTCCACCGCCGTCATCTTGCTGATAAACGATGCCGCGTGCGGCGAAAATGCTGTCCAGCTCATCGGCTGTTGGCGCTGCCGCATGCGACCATCCAGCGATAGCGAATGCAGACAAAACAGCAAGGGGCTTCACGAAGGGCTTTAGCAGCGAATTTAATAGCATCCACAACCTCCGCCACCGCCGCCGGAGAACACACCAGTGGCACCTTCGCGGGCACTGTAGACGTCGGCTTCCAAATCACTCTTCAGCGGCGTACTGTCGAACGCCATATCGGGTTGTGACAGGCGTTCACGCTCGTTGAAACGCACCGGCGTGCAGGCGCTGGTGGTAACAAGGCAAAGAATCACGGCTCCACGTATGAGTGTATGTACGGGCATAGATTGCTTACTCATTAATCAATGAGACTATAGTAACAGCAAACTATGACGCTTTATGACAATCGATAAGGTCGTGAGTCTCTTTCTTGTCGATTGTAGGGAAGACTCTATGAATAATGCTTTATTCCGCGTTCTCGGACGAGCGTTCTGAGGTCGTATTGTTAGCCTCGAAATCGATGTCGTCTTCTGCTGTTGGCATCGATTTCATTGGCCCAGTGCTGCTATCACTTTCGTTAGTGGCGGGTTGAGAGGGGATATTTTGTGAATTGCCCTGAACCTTGCCTTGAGGTTGCGTTTGGATAGCCTCGTCCTGGGCTTCTTCCTGTGCTTCCTCTTGAGCTTGTTCGGGCGTCTTTGCTTTACCAATGTGGTAAGCCGCAAAGCCAGTCTGTACGACCTGATTGAACGCCATCCCCAGTATTTTTCCGTCTATGGGAGACACGATGTCACTTCCGGTGTTGGTGACGGGATCGACGACACGGCCAAGAATATCGCCGGCTTTGATTTTGTCACCCAAAGTGACCTCTGACATCAATATTCCACCCTGGTCCGCCCGAACCCATTCGGAATGGTAGAAGACGGGCTGAGGAGTTCCCCAGAAGCGTAACGTCGGTTGTATATCCAGGTTTTGCAGCAGGGTTTCCAGTGCTTTAACACCGCCATCGACCGCGCTTTCTTCTAAGGCATTCGGTCCTCCGGATTCGAGTGTAATAGCCGGTATGCCGATGTCCGTCGCAGCTCGTCGCAAGGTGCCTTCTCCGCCACGGCCATGTAAGACCGTGATACCGCCCAGATGACGGCTGAATTCAAAGACAGCCTCATTACTCAGGTCTGCGCGTATCTGTGGCAAGTTGGTACGCTTCAGCGAGCCTGTGTGTAGATCGACAAGAAAATTACAGTGATCCCGTATGATATTGCTGAAAAGGGAGTTTGCTATCCGCGATGCAGCACTACCGTTATAAGTTCCGGGGAAATGACGGTTTAAATCCCGGCGATCGGCAAGATAGCGGCTTCCGCGGCGAAAGCCATCGAGGTTTACAATGGGAACGCCAATAACGGTCCCGTTCATATTCGCGGGCTCTAACTGATACATCAACCTGCGAACCATCTCGATGCCGTTTAATTCATCGCCATGCACCGCTGCGGTAAGGCAGACACTGGGCCCCGCTTCTTTTCCATGAGCCACCAGAACGGGGACCGGCGTATCAATGCTGGCAAAGGACTGCCCTGGAGACCAGTACAGGGTTCGGAACTGACCCGGCTGTATCGTTTGATTGAGTAGGGTGAAGGGGGGCGTCGTGATGTCACTTTCTGCCGCGCTGTTGTCTACTTCGATGGCGTCAGTTGTGCTGTTGTTTTCAGCAGGCGATACGCTGTTATCTGAGGGAGAGATAGTGGACTCGATCTGCTGTGCGCCTGCATCGGCTGCACTTACGACATAAGCTTCGTCTGCTTCTTGTGCCCATGCACTGATAATAGGAGGGGATATCAGGCTCAGAGCCGCGAGTAGCAGCCCCGAGTGGCGAATTAGACGCGCCTTAGAAAACAACATGGCCACCGCTCGGTATATTTGGGTACATCATTGAATATCGTGTACCCAGTCTAGACCATGCGTTGCCCGCTAAGTTCGCACTTCGTCTTCTTTGTACGCCTCGGCGCTATCTATCCGCTTATTTAACTATCTACTTATTTATCTATTCATCCGTCGGTCGCTTGCGCTTCAGAAGTTTCAGCATCGACGTGTCTTGATGTTACCGGATAAACAGTTTGTACAGCAGTGAGTGCAGGCCTGTGCCGTACGGCGGGTAAATTAGCTTCCCGCTGTTGATGCGTCCTTTACGGTGAATCGGCTTCGCTTTCGATAGAGTAATAAACCCTTCTTTGCCGTGATAATGCCCCATGCCTGAGGGGCCTATTCCACCAAATGGCATATCGTCCTGCGCGATGTGCATCAGCGTGTCGTTGATCGCAACCCCGCCGGCGTGAGTGCGTTCGAGAGTTTTCAGCTCGGTTGCTTTGTCATAGCTGAATAAATACAGGGCCAACGGACGGGAGCGATCGTTAATGTACTCGAGTGCATCGTCGTAGTTTTTATACGTCACAATCGGCAGAATTGGACCAAACAACTCTTCCTGCATCACTTTCATGTCGTCGGTGCCGTTCAATACAAGGTGCGGCGGCATTTTACGGCTGCCGTTAAAGTCCTCGTCGGCCGGATTTATCTGAGTGATATGCGCGCCTTTAGCATCCGCATCCTTCAACCAACTGACTAATCGCTGGTATTGGCGATCGTTGATAATGGCGGTGTAGTCCGGATTGTCCTTAAGGCTCGGATACATTTTGCTGAACGCTTTGTGGTAGCGACCGATAAATTCTTTTTCGCGTCCTTCCTGAACCAGCACATAGTCAGGAGCAATACAGGTCTGACCTGCGTTCATGGATTTACCGAAACAAATACGCTCTGCGGCGTGCTCAAGATTAGCGTCTGGTGCGACGATAGCGGGCGACTTACCTCCCAGCTCGAGTGTTACCGGCGTGAGATTTTTGGCAGCGGCGGCCATCACATGCTTACCCACGCTGGTGGAGCCGGTGAATATGAGGTGATCCCACGGTACCTCTGAAAAAGCACTGGCAACGTCGACTTCACCTTCAACAATTGCCACTTCATTTTCATTGAATACACGGCTGAGTAGCGTTTTCAGCGCCTTATTTGTCGCTGGTGTAAATTCCGACATTTTCACCATGGCGCGGTTACCTGCAGCGATGGCGGTTGCAACGGGGACGACCGCCAGTTGCACGGGGTAATTCCATGGCACCATGATGCCAACAACGCCCAGAGGCTGGTACATCACTTTATTGGAAGCCGGAGCAAAGAGCGGGTTTACGTGTCGGTCAGACGTCCGCATCCACTTACGGACGTTTTTGATCATGTAGTTCAGCGACTGCACCGTCGTCATGATTTCAGCGATCAGGGTGTCTCCCTCTGCGCGGCAGCTGAAATCTTCGTTGATGGCATTGATCAGACTGGTCTGTTCCTCGATCAGGGCAGACTTCAGAGCGCGCAATTTGCTGATGCGAGAAGCCGCATCGGGCATAGGGTAATCCCGGAAAGCGCGCTGCTGTTGCTGATGCAGTTGTTGCAGGCGTTCGATTTCTTGCTGCACACTCTGTGCATCTATTGCCCCATCTTGTTGCTGACCCTGCTGCAGGTGATGAAGCAGAGATTCAACCGGGTTGGCTTGAGTTGCCTCTGCGGTTTTGTCATTTGCTGCTTCAGTGTTTGCGTTGCTGTCGCTCATGGTCGCCTCCGGGTCGCTTGCCGCTGTCTGTTTTTGTTTTGTCTTATCGTTGATTATTTGATCAGTTTGTTATTATTAGAGTTAATACTCTAAACCGTCAAGTGTCGTTTTGTAGTCGTATCGGCTTTATCCAGCCTGTTCGCGAGATACAGGCGCTACGCTTGGGTTAGAATGACGTAAGTCAGGTTGAGGAGAGCGTTTGATGGGTACGCGAGACCGTATCATTGAGGCAGGGCTACAACTATTTAACGAGAAGGGTGAGCGTGCGGTCACTACAAACCATATCGCTGCACATCTGGGGATCTCGCCCGGTAACCTGTATTACCATTTCCGTAATAAGCAGGCGATTATTGCTGTTCTGTTTGAGAACTATCAGTTACGTATCTCTGAGACCTTGTCGCTACCAGAGGGACGCTCAATAGAGCCGGGCGACAAATTACGCTATCTGACAGGCGTGTTTAATGAAATCTGGGCCTATCGTTTTATGCACCGCGATATGGAGCACTTGCTGGAGGCCGATCCTGCTCTGCATGAAGAATACCGGACCTTCTTTCGCCTGTGTCTGACACGTATTGAAGCTATTTTTACGGCATTGGGCGAGGCCGGTATTTTGTCCGTTACCAAACAGGACTGCCACGATCTGGCTTTGAACACCTGGATTATTGTGACGTCGTGGTTTTCTTTTCTTAAATGTCATCTGCCTGTTCAAACGCAGAATGGGATAACTCAGGATATGTTGAAGGGGGGGATCTATCAGATCTTCTGCCTTGAGCGCCCATATCTGACGGCGGAACATAAAGATGAGATGCTGGCTTTACAGCAGTCGTTTATTCCTCAGCCTGACTGGACCCTCGGTCAATGATGACGGCGGTGCTTCGGTATCCCGTTATATTGTCCTGTGTGTTGCTGTCCGCTTGCTCGGCTGGTGTGCAGGACACGCTGAGTGATTATGAGGCGCGGCTCGCTAGGTCGCTGCAGGTGAGCGCTGCGGAGGTCGTGTCAGACCCTACTTTATCTCCTCAACTTTCTCCTCAACTCTCGTCTCAGCTTTCCTCTCACTTGGCTCCTCTTCCGGGGCGCAGGGAGCTAGCCCTGGATGAGCCTGAACTGAGTATTGATATGCTCGACTTTCTGGCCTTGTCTTCCTGCGAATTGGGGCGTGTCCTGGGGGCAGGTAACAGCTCCCTCGGAAAGTTAGCCCAGCCTAGCCAGCGTATGCACTACCAGCGGGATGTGTTGCTGTCGGCCCCTGCGTGCTTACAGCAATTGGTATCTGATGATCCGGAGCTCGCCAGCGAGCTGTCAAAGTTGTTGGACATGAAGTACGACGCACGGATGCGGTATTGGTGGAACGCCTGGTTTGCGTCCGACGAGTGGCGCGCATTTCAGTCTGGTTCAGAAGGGCTCCTGCCATTACCGGGTACCGATGAGAGTACATTGCTTGCTGCGCAGCAGGCGCTGGATTACCTACTTAGACAAGGCGAGAGCTGGCATTCTGGTGAGCTGGCCTACTCTTCCTCTGAAATGGAAGCTCAGCAACAACAACTTCTGGCGACTGCCGCACTGGGTCGCTGGCGGATGTCGAACAAGGCATTAGCACAATTAAGCCTTCGCAGTGCTGGATTGTTATCTTTGCGCCTGTCCGAGCGGCCTTTGTGTCCGGCAGGGCGAAAAACGCCGCAAGCGGACATCGTGCAGACGGTATTTCATAAGTACTATGCGGGTGTCATACAGCCTTATCTGAGCGCGACCGATCGATTTGGTGCGCAAATGCTGGATACCCTTTTGGCGATCGGAACCTTGAGCGACGGGTTATCTCCAGAAGGCTGGCAGGACCTGATGAATCAGTTAGTGGAAGAGCGCAGTCAGATGCTGGCAGCACATCAGCAACATGTCCGGGCTTGGCAGGCCATTCTGGCACAATGTGGCATGATGCCGGGTTCACAATCCTCGACCGGTGGATCAGAATAGGCCTATGAAGAACAATAAAACAGTGTGGGCAATACTGGCTGTCGTTTTTGCCATTGCGGTACAGCCCCTTTCAGCGCAGGCTTTCAGTTACGCCAGCCATGCCGTGATCTGTGATCTGGCTTATGATGGCGTTGAGCCTGATACCCGCGCGCGAATCGATAAGCTCGTAGCGCGTTCGGGAGAGGCTAAACAGTTTGCTCAGTTGTGCGGATGGCCGGACAGAGTACGTAAAGAGTTTAACCAGAAGCATACCTCAGTCTGGCACTACATTAACGTTGCGCGCAATGCGACTCACGTCTCGAAGTCAGCCTGCCCGTCGCAAGGTTGCGTCACCCGGGTTATACCAGAGATGCTCCGTCGTTTACGGGCGTCTCCGCAAGATGATTGGCAGGCGCTGGCCTTTCTTGGACATATGGTGGGTGACTTACATCAGCCCATGCATGTCAGCTACGCCTATGACCGGGGTGGGAACAAAGCCAGCCTGTATTTCGAAGGTGAACGTAAGAATCTGCACGCACTCTGGGATTACGACGTACCCGGGTTGACGGGAACTTTGCAGCGGGATCGTGCTCTCATCGAATCGTTATCGACAGCGGGCATTCGTCTCGAAGGTTCGCCGGAGCAGTGGGCCACAGAGTCGTTACAGAAAACACGCAGTATCTACGCGGATTTTCGGCGCAATGCACGCTTGAGTGAGGACGATATCCTTGAAGATCAGGCGTGGCTGAGACGGCGTTTGCATGTGGCGGGTTTGCGTTTGGCCACTCTGTTGGATGAGGTGTTGGGGAACTAGGAAGTGTTCAACTCAACGTTGTATTGAAGGCATAAATTTGTCAGGGAAGATATGAAAACAATAAGATTTCTTACTGCCATCGCATTTGGCTCTTTAAGTGCAGCTGCTGTCGCAGGGCCGAAAGAAAGAGTGGTTTGCGAAAGTGGCTCTGTATGGCACGCGGTTCAGGTCGTTTATCCTCAGGGCTGGAGCCTACCGTGTGAGGTGCACTTTGAAACCCCAGAAGAGCGCAGAGTCGTTTGGACTGCGACGTCGTCTGAGGGATTCTGCGAGCGCAAAGCGCAGGAGATCATCCGGCGCAGGGAAAACAGCGGATGGTCCTGTCAAACAGAAACCCTGATGGATAACCACGCACTGACCGAGAGTAGCCTGATTTCCGATCTACCCCCAATGCGCTGAGCGGCGATTATTCCGCTGCAGTTGGTGAGCTGCTTTTATCGGCTGGTTGTTTAATCAGACGTGACGCCAGCACTCCTGCCTCAAACAGCATGTACATGGGCACGGCAAGGATAGTCTGAGAAATGACATCGGGTGGCGTAACCAGCATGCCTACGACAAAACATCCAAGGAAGATATACGGACGCTTGCTGCTCAACGACTCCACTGTAGTAATGCCGCTCAGCACCATCAGAAATGTCGCCACTGGAATTTCAAAGGCGATGCCAAAAGCGAAAAATATCTTCAGCGTAAAATCGAGAATATTACTGATGTCCGGCATAAACGAGATGCCTTCCGGTCCGATGCCAGTAAAAAAGCCGAACACTAACGGCAGGACAACGAAGTACGCGAAAGCAATGCCAGCGTAAAATAATAAAATACTGGAAAGCAGAAGAGGGATCGCAAATTTCTTTTCGTGCTGATAAAGGCCCGGCGAAATAAAAGCCCAGATCTGATGCAAAATAAAAGGAACGGCTACCAGTATGGCAAGCACGAAGGTCAATTTAAATGGCACCAGGAAGGGCGCTGCGACACCGGTCGCGATCATCTGACCTTCTGTCGGCATCAATACCGACAATGGCTCGACCAGAATCAGGTAAAGGTCGTTGGCGAAGTAGAATAATCCGCCAAAAATCAATAGTACGAGAATGACAGCGCGCAGCAGACGGTTACGCAATTCCACCAGATGGGAAATAAGAGGTTGTTCCTGATCGGTCATTTGCTTACATCTTTCGTATCTGAAGGCTCTGCGGGTGTCTCTTCAATCGCTTTGACGCTTTTGGCGAGGCCTTGTCGGGCTTCGGGGCTATCGTCTCTTTCTGGATCTGAGAACTCGTCTTTCAGAAGAGTGGATGCCGGGTCGCGGAGTTTCGCCCGGAGTTCGTCGGTTCGGGCCTGCCGTTCCAGATCCTCCTGGAAGTTACTCACGGACCTGCGCACTTTGCCGAGAATTAACCCTACGGTTCTGGCGGCTTGGGGCAGCCGCTCGGGGCCGAGAACCAATAATGCAAGGACGCCGATGACCATCAGCTCCATAAAGCCCATGTCGAACATCAGGCTTTGTCCTGGTCCTTGGTCTTACTGAACTCTGCGTCTTTTTTCAGATCATCTCCCGCTGAGGACTGATCCGTCAGGGATTCTGTTTTGTTGTCTTCGTCTTTCGCATCTTCCTGCTTGTCGTTCATGGCATTTTTAAAACCACGAACGGCGCCGCCTAAGTCGCCGCCCAAGTTGCGCAGACGCTTAGTGCCGAAAATCATAATGACAATGGCCAAAATGATAAGAAGTTGCCAAATACTGATACCGCCAAGCATAGTTTTCTCCAGTTGCTTTTTTGTCGTCGTTATTTGGATTGGTTGCGCGATGCTTTTTCTTCCAACCCTGACATATCGAAGCGACGAGCCAGCTCATTCACTACAGCCTCTGGACGTTCACCCAGTTTGGCCAACGCAACCAGACTGTGGAACCAAAGGTCTGCTGTCTCGTAGATAACATCTTTGTTGTTACCTGACGTTTCAGCGTCTTTAGCTGCCAGAATAGTCTCAGTTGCTTCTTCTCCGACCTTTTCCAAAATCTTGTTCAGGCCTTTGTGGTACAGGCTGGCGACGTAGGAAGAGTCCGGCTCGGCGTCTTTACGTTCATCCAGTATGTCACCCAATTGTTTCAGAATATCGTTCATTGCTAACTCAGTATATGTCACTAGGATCTTTTTTCACCGGATCAACCGCGATCCACTCGTCGTTCTCGTAGACTTTGTAGAAGCAGCTTTCACGCCCAGTGTGGCAGGCAATGCCTCCAACCTGATCAACCTGCATCACGATTACGTCTGCGTCGCAGTCCAGTCTCAGCTCGTGTAAATGCTGTACGTGCCCGGAGGACTCACCTTTACGCCACAATGTTTGACGTGAACGAGAGTAATAAATGGCGCGCTGTTCTTTGACGGTCAGAGTCAATGCTTCGCGATTCATCCAGGCCATCATCAGAATACGACCTGTCTGATAATCCTGAGCAATTGCGGGCACTAAGCCGTCGGCATCCCATTTAACCTGATCCAGCCAATCGCTGGACGGTGCTGTTTCGGAAGTCATTCTTTAACCTTTAATTACGAGCCAGATCAGGCCGGCTGCACCGACCCCTAAGCCCAATAGTTCGGGTAGTCCAAGTGCATACGCCTGCCACCATAACAGGCCACCTGTTAGGGTCGCCATCACTCCCAGCACCTGATGTTTGGTCTGGCGGCGCTGGGCTTCAAGGGCGACGGTCAAGGCAGTGAGCTGCGCTTGCATGTCAGCCTGAGTTTCATCGAGATGATTGAGGCGGCTTAGTGCACCGTGCATCAGTCCGGGCATTTGCGGTGCTTTCTCTATCCAGCCCGGCAGCTGACGTTTGAATTCGCGCAGTGCTGCTTTGGGTCCGAAGCGTTCCCGCATCCAACGCTCAAGGTAAGGCTTGGCCGTTGTCCACAGGTCCAGATCAGGATACAGCTGACGTCCTAAACCTTCGATGTTAAGAAGTGTCTTTTGCAACAGTACCAGCTGAGGCTGCACTTCCATATTAAAACGACGCGCAGTGGCAAACAGTTGAATTAGTACCTGACCAAATGATATTTCCGCCAGAGGCTTTTCGAAAATAGGCTCACAGACACTGCGGATGGCCGCGGAAAACTCATGTACTTTGGTTGTTGCTGGCACCCAACCCGAATCAATATGTAGCTGTGCAACCTGGTGGTAATCCTGATTGAAGAAGGCCAACAGGTTCATCGCAAGATAATGGAGATCTTCATCTGTCAGGCTGCCGACAATACCGCAGTCAATGGCAATGTACTTAGGGCTGTCAGGGTGTTCGCGAGAGACAAAAATATTCCCCGGATGCATATCTGCATGGAAGAAGCTGTCGCGGAATACCTGTGTGAAAAAGATCTCAACGCCGCGTTCTGCCAGCAGCTGCATATTGGTGTTTTGAGCGTGGAGCTGGTTAATGTCGGCGACTGGGATACCGTAAATTCGCTCGCTGACCATAACCTTAGTGCGACAGTAATCCCAATACACCTCGGGCATGTATAAGAGATCAGAGTCAGCGAAGTTACGGCGTAACTGAGCGGCGTTGGACGCCTCGATCTGAAGATTCAGTTCAGCGAAAATGGTATTGCGGTAATCTTCAACAACTTCGAGTGGCTTCAAGCGGCGGCCATCGGCAGAGTAACGCACCAGCATCGCAGCCATAAATTCAAGCAGTCGTAAGTCGCGTTCGATGGTGTTTTCGATACCGGGGCGTACCACTTTTACAACCACTTCTTTACCCGGCTCGCTGCCTTCTCCAAACAGGCGGGCAGGGTAAACCTGAGCAATGGACGCGGCTGCTAGCGGTTCGTTTGCAAACTCAGCAAATAATTCGTCGACGGATTTTCCCAGCTGATCACGAATCAGGCGACGGGCAATTTTGGTCGGGAACGGCGGTACATTGTCCTGAAGTTTGCGTAACTCCTGAACGATGTCCTCTGGAATCAGATCCGGACGAGTCGACAATATCTGACCGAACTTAATGAAAATCGGACCAAGAGCTTCAAGCGCCAGCCGCAGTCTCGCACCGCGACTTAATTTATTCGGTACGGGGTTAAGTCTCCATGGCGCGAGCCATAGCAGTATGCGGATTTTCAGCGGGAGCTGTTCCAGTGGTACCAGCGCATCTAATCGATAACGCGTAAAAATAAAGAAGATCTTCCACAGTCGCCACAGGTTGCCCACGTTTATTCCTCTGGGGTACTTGTTTGATTTTCGAGTTGTGCAATTCGTGCTGATAACCGGTCGGCCCTTAAACGAAGTTGGTCCGTTTCTTCAGCAAATCGATCCAGCAGAGGTTGTGGAGTGACGAGATTCAATTCGTCTTCCAGGTACTCTTTTGCCGCTGTCCGGTAGGTACTACCAGTACTGGTACGCCATTTAAGCAGGCCGCGGATGCCTTTGCCGACCTGATGTGCGAGCAGGCTACCAGTGAGAGGTTGAATCGCGGCTTCCCAATCTATATCGAGCTTGTCGAGAGTCCGGGTCAGAAACAAAGCCAGCTCGGTGTCACCCTGCATATCGATCTGGCTATTGATCAGCTCGTGAGCTTTGTCACCGGCACGGGCTAATCCCAGAAAGTCGCTCGCCGTGCCACTCAGAACTACCTCAGCGTCGCTGTCCTGGGTCATGCTGAGCGCAATGCCATCACGTAACAGGCGGACATTGACGCGGCCAAGGTTACTGACTTCAACCGCGAGCAGCCGTCCCTCCTGCTTTGCCAGTCGGGTCAGGGTCGCTGGGTCCTCTCGCAGAGCGCGATTAATCAGTGTTTCGACCGGTAGGCACAGAGCCTGAGTGAGCACCGCAGATATCATCAGGGTTTGATACCCCGGTGCAGGGCAACGACACCGCTGGTCATGTTGTTGTAGCTGCAGCGTACCAGACCGGCGTCTTCCATCATGCCTTTCAGGGTTTCCTGATCCGGGTGCATACGGATAGATTCGGCGAGGTATTTATAGCTTTCGGAATCGTTGGCGACGAGCTTACCCATGAAGGGTAGAGCACTGAACGAGTAGAGATCGTACGCTTTGCTCATGACCGGGTTGGTCGGTTTTGAGAACTCAAGGATCAGCAGTCGTCCACCAGGCTTCAGCACTCGTGCCATAGATCGTAGAGCTGCGTCTTTGTCGGTGACGTTACGCAGACCGAAAGCCATGGTGATAACGTCAAAGCTGTTGTCTTCGAAGGGCAGGCATTCAGCATTGGCCTGTACATACTCAATATTGCCAACGTAGCCTTGATCGGTAAGCCGGTCACGACCAACGTTCAGCATGGATGAGTTAATGTCCGCCAGCACGACTTTGCCTGTTGGCCCCACGATACGTGAGAACTTACGTGTCAGGTCTCCAGTACCGCCTGCCAGATCAAGAATCTGGTTGCCTGCCCGAGCGCCACTCATATCAATGGTGATGCGCTTCCACAAACGGTGTACACCGAACGACATCAGGTCGTTCATGACATCGTACTTTGCCGCTACCGAGTGAAATACATCGGCTACTTTTCCAGCTTTTTCTTCGACCGCAACGGTCTCGTAGCCGAAATGTGTTGTTTTATCGTCGGACATGCCTACCTCCCAATCAGGATGAACATTCTAACCAGCCCGCTAACGAATGTCTGCTTTGATTGGCGTTGCAGGGTGGCACAACTGCACCTTTGCACCTTCTGAAGTATCAGGCAATCTGCGTCATGAACTACCTAACAATCAGGTTGAGCAACCGGGCATCTCACCTGTGCTTCGTTGAGGGGTGCCCAACAACAGGAATCGATTATGAATGCGTTTTTGATGAAAGCAGTCACGCTGCTTTTTTGGGTTCTGGCAATCACTGCTTGGGTGCAGGGCTGGGAAGGACTATTGGGCTATCTTCCTATGGTGGGTTTGATTGTCGCTGGGGTTCATGTTCTGGAGGTGCTTTTCTTCTGGGTAGCATTCCGTAAGAAGAGCTCGAACGTGCGTCTTGATGCGTTTCTGGTGTTTGTCTTTGGCATTTTCCACCTGCAACGCTTTATGCCTCGCCGATAAGATATCGGTGCTGCAAATAAAAAGGGGAGGCAATGGCCTCCCTTTTTTATTTCGATGTCAGCTTACTGAATGCTTAACTCAACACGACGGTTGAGCTGACGCCCTTCGTCTGTGGTGTTGTCTGCAATCGGCTGGGTGTCGCTCAGCGCCTCCAGCACAATGGCGTCTTTACTCACGCCGCGAGCTGTCAGGTATCCACCGACGGTTTTAGCACGCTCCAGAGAGATAAACTGGTTGAACTCGTCACTGCCAGTCTCATCTGCGTGTCCCTTCACGATGATCTTCATCTCCGGATCGGCTTTCGCCTGTGCGGCAACCTGGTCCAGGTATGCCGTTGCTTTGCCAGGCATGCCCGCTTTGTTGAGCGGGAAGCGCAACAGAGCTTCAACCGTTTTGATCAGATCGCAGCCGTTGCTATCAACCATGGCAACTTTGCCTGTGTTTTCGCACTTGTCGATGCTGTCAGCAACGCCGTCGTTGTCGCTGTCGGTGAAGGCCGACTTAGCAGGAATACCGGCAGCGGTTGCGGGTAGGTTCTGCACGTCTTCTGCGGTCAGCTGGGCGTCATCCGCCATGTTGTTACTAGCGGACGAATCCGCTGCACTTGCGACAGTGGCGCCCGCTGCGGCAGCAGCAGCGTAGCCTGAGTTGGCAGCTCCAAAGCGGTAACCGACTTCCAGAACGTAATTCGTGTGCTCTGGATACTCGTTTATCATATCGTCGTAACGGATTTCGGCACGTGCGAATACCCGATCTGAAGAGTCATACTGAACACCGGCACCAATAGAGGCCAGCGCATTGGAGGCGTTACCACCGTCTGTGTTCATGTCTTCGAAGCCAATGCCTGCCGTCAGGTAGGGCTTCAGGGCCTCGTCAGACAGGAAATAGAAGCTGCTAAAGCGGAACTGCTCAATATCGGCACGTGAGTCATCCTGAATAATGGATGGAATAACAAGACTACCCTCAAGTGCGACGTCGTCTTTCAGCATATAGCCAAGGGAGAGTTCGTTGGTGTAGCTGTGTTTCATGTGATCACCAAAGTGATCCACGCTGACTTCGTTGTCAGTGTGCGCAGCGCCAACAGTAAAATAGTACGGAATGTCTTCTGCCATGACAGGCATCGACGTTGCGGCCATTACAGCCACGCTTAACAATGAACGTTTCATGATCAATCCCCCAAATTAGATTGCAGGCGCACTTTACCCAAGCGCGCACGCTAAAGCTATGACCTATGCGCACCATTTATACACCTGTCAGGCCATGGTGAATCTGCTTGCCTACTTCACCTTATGCTTCTGGTACTTTGTTATTAGTTGATCGGTTCGGCGGGATGACTGGAGTGGCCAAAGGCGGCCAGTTGTGGGGGCTCGGTAACGTCAGTGGTTGCTGCTCAGACAGCGATAAAATACCCTGCGATCACAATAATAACGAGTGTTCACCATGGACCCCGTCTCCTTACCTCTGCGCATTCCCTATATATTGCGCGCAGGCATCATAATTTCGCTGGGCATTGGTGCCTGGGCCATTGCAGCACTGATGGTTTTTGACGCCTGTCCGCCAGAGCAACGCCCATGGGCGCTTGGTCTTGTTGCCATGACAGCATTCAGTTTCTGCTCTCTGGCTTTCCTCGGAACGCGTGAGCTGCTGATGAATAGTCTGGCCTGGCGAGTCGACGATAGGGACTGGCGTTTCTGGTTGTTTCTTAGTCTTTCCCACGCCTGCTCTATCTTATTGGTGGGCGTTGCTGAGGTACCGGCCAGTCATGCGCCCTATATGCTGCTGATGGTGGTGAACTCGGCTTCGTTGGCGGTACGGTTCAACCCACGCTATGCACTGAGTTTTAACACGCTGGTCGCGGTGCTGTTTGCGCTCCAGTTTGAAGAGTCTCAGTGGTTGATTCTGGCCCTATGCATTGTCATGCAGCTGGTACTTTGGAGTTTCGGTCTGAGTATCGTCGTGGAAGTCAGCGAAGTGCGGCGTTTACGTGTCATGGGTGATGAATTACGCATGGCTCAGGCGCAGATTGCAGAGTCGGAGCGCATGCTTGAGCGTCGCAATATCCGTCACAACCTGCACGATAATATGGGGCACGAGCTGGCGACGCTGCATATGAATCTACAGATTGTGGAGCAACAGGCAGCCCGTCTGGGACTGGACGAGGATGTGATGGCACCCCTTGCGCGCTCACGAAGTTCAAGTCGGCGGATGTTCGCTGTGCTGGACGACATAGTGACGGGGCTGCGTCAGGTGCCGTCTGCGCACTTTTACGATGCTCTGACCGACCTTATAGAACAGGCCACTACGCTTTCCGTCATTGTCCGTTGGGACGATAAGGTACGGATATCGGAACCCAAATGTTGCGAAGCCTTGCTCTCAGTGGTCCGGGAATTCCTGACCAATGTGATGAAACATTCGGAAGGCCGGGACGTGCTCATCAGAAGCCAATACGGTAACGGGCGGATTACCCTCGAGTTGACTGACCTTGCGGTGTTTGAAGGCGACGTTGATCATGGCAACGGCCTCAGTGGTGTCGCGGAACGTATCAGCGCGATGTCAGGCGAGTTCGATGTCAGCAAAACAGCAGAAGGTCGCCTGTGTTGGACGATTGTATTGCCGGAGGACGTGGCATGATGAAACTGGTTCTGGTGGACGATCAATCCTTGGTTCAGCAAGGGGTTGCTACTCTGCTGGAGATGTCGGGGCAGGTGAATGTCGTGGCCACCCTGCCGTCCGGTCAGGCGCTGATTGATTGGCTGAACAGGCACCCTCAAGAATGCGATCTGATCTTGCTGGATTTTCATATGCCCGCTCTGGATGGCATCGAAACGTTAAAGGCGCTCCCCAACCGTGGAGGCATTCCCGTCGTTTTCCTTTCAACGTTTGCTGATGCTGCTTTGAGTCGCGAAGCCCGACGTAACGGTGCGGCGGGTTGGTTGGCAAAGAGTATTGAAATTAACGAATTATTAGACGCTCTCAGTCTGGCGGTAGAGGGGCAGCGGGTTTTTCCTGCGCTGGAGCAGCTGCCTGAGGAAAACGATCTGAGTGCGCGGGAGTTTGAGGTGGCCCGCTGTCTGGTAGAAGGAATGACCAATCAGCAGATTGCTGATACTTGTCATCTGAGTCTTGGCACGGTGAAGAATTACACTTCGAACCTGTTCAGCAAACTTGAGGTTGAAAACCGCACGCAGGCCATTGCCGCTCTGCGTGCCCGCGGCATCAACTGACCTGTTTGGTGTATTGTTATTTGTATTGATTCTGTATAGCTTTTGTATATTCCGGATGCTTAAGGCATTCAACCAAGCAAATCAGGAGGTCGATATGAAGACTCTGTTCCGAACCGCGGTCCTTTGTGCCGCAGCAATTCTACTGTCAGCGTGCAAGATCGTTGAGACTGTTCCCTTTGTGGATATTCCCCGCTACATGGGGCTCTGGTACCAGATCTCCGCCAATGAAGTGTCATTCAATGAGGGCTTGGTCGGTGTCACGGCCGAGTACACCCTGCTGGAGGACGGCTCAGTTGAGGTTCTGAACAAGGGATATCAGGACACCCTCGATGGCGAACTTAATCAGATTACTGGTAACGCCACCATCTGGGATGAAGAAACGAACTCAAAACTCAAGGTCGTCTTTCCGGGCGCCCCAGATCTGCCGTATCCGAATTATCTGATCGTGGTGCTTGATGAGGTGGATTATCAGTACGCAGTGGTTACCGACCCCTTCGAGTACACACTTTTTGTTCTGAGTCGTACCCCGCAAATGAGCGACAATACGTACGCTATGATTCTGGGCGAATTAGAAACCTTGGGCGTAGACACCAGTGATCTGATTCTTACGCCCCAGGCAGTAGACTGAGCGGCCAGGCAACGGGTAGTGGTAGCTTGCGGTTGTTTCTGCCGCTATCTTTGCAACTCCCTTTGCCACTTACGTCTGCGACTTACTCCTGTAATAGGGAAGTAATCACTGGAGCAACGTTATCGGCGAGGACAGGCTGTGCGTCAGTCGTTGGGTGAATGCCATCGCTCTGCATCATACCGTCGACTGTCGCGACACCTTCCAGTAAAAACGGGATTAGTCCCAAATCGTATTCTTCTGCCAGATCGATGTACATCTGGCGAAAGCCCTCGGTGTAGGTTGGCCCGTAGTTAGGGGGAATCTGCATACCTGCGAGGGCGACTTCTGAGTTGCTGTTCTTCGCGGCGTCAATCATGGCAATCAGGTTATTTTTAACCAGCGGTAATGGCGTTCCACGTAGCGCGTCATTACCGCCCAACGCCAGTATCGTTACCGTGGGCGCGTGTGTCGTGAGCAGACTCGGCAATCGTCCCCTGCCACTTGATGTGGTGTCACCGCTTATTGCTGCGACAGCAACAGTGAGTTGTGGAAACTCGACCTGAAGTTTCTGTTCTAATATCAGTGGCCATTGTTTATCCACCGGCACTCCCAGTCCGGCACTGATGCTGTCGCCAACGATCAGTACAACGGGATTCGAGTCATCTCCATGGCTGTCGGCGGCTGCAAGTAACGCGAGCAGTGAAAGGGCCAGTACGGCCAGCCAATGCATAATCCATTTAGAACGAACAACCTGGAACACAGACGCTATGTCAGCAAACACAGACGAAACCTCTCTCAGTGCAGAAAATATTGTGAAAACGGTTCACAGTGGTGAACAACCTCTGACCATCCTGAAGGGTGTTTCGTTGCAGATCAAGCGTGGTGAAAGCGTCGCGATTATTGGTGCTTCCGGCAGTGGTAAGTCGACACTGCTCGGGATTCTGGCGGGTCTGGATCTACCCAGCGAGGGCGAGGTCAGCCTACTCGGTAAGACATTAAACACATTGGATGAGGACGCACGTGCGGCTGTCCGTGCGCAAGGCGTTGCTTTTGTTTTTCAGAATTTTCACCTGTTACCCGGCCTGACCGCTCTGGAGAACGTGATGCTGCCACTGGAAATCCGGGGGCTGAAAACCGCCTCTCAAGAGGCAACCGATTTGCTGTCCTCTGTGGGGCTCGGGAATCGTTTAACCCATTACCCCAGTCAGCTGTCAGGCGGCGAACAGCAACGAGTGGCGCTGGCAAGAGCGTTTGCTGGAGGGCCTGCGATTCTGTTTGCTGATGAACCCACCGGAAATCTGGATCGCACTACGGGCGAGCAGGTGGAGTCTTTGTTATTCGAACTGAACCGTGAATCCGCAACAACCTTGGTGCTTGTTACTCACGATGAACGTCTGGCTGACCGGTGTGACCGCCGCTTCAAAATGACGGATGGCACTCTGCAGGAGGTGTCCTGATGTCGGTTCGTCTGGCGCTCAGGCTGATGCTGCGGGAACTGCGCAGCGGTGAGCTGACACTGATTTTTCTCGCTCTGGTGCTGGCTGTGACGGTATCGACGGGGATTGCGTTATTCAGTCAGCGCCTGGATCTTGCAATGCAGGCCAGTGCCAATGACTTATTAGGCGCGGACATGCGGGTCCGGTCCACAACGGCTATGCCCGAAGAGTGGCAGACGGATGCGGCCGAGCTGGGGCTGGATTCTGCTCGTACGTTAACCTTCCCGAGCGTCGTTGTGGCCGGCGAGCAAATGACCCTGGCGGCGGTGAAAGCCGTGGATAATGGTTACCCGCTGCGTGGGGAGCTGCGCGTAAAAGGCATCTATGAGCCGATGGCAAGAATTCGCACTCAGGGGCCACGTCCGGGCGAGGCATGGGTGGAAGCGCGGCTGCTGTCTCTGTTGAATATTGCACCGGGTGCAACGGTGGATCTGGGTGGTAAGGCGTACCAGATTACGGGTACGATAGAGAAAGAAAGCGATCGGGGCGGCGGCTTTTATACCTTGTCTCCACGCATTATGGTGCATTGGAGCGAGCTGGAGGGCAGCCCGCTACTGGGCCCGGGCAGTCGTGTCCGTTACCGGCTGTTACTGACGGGCAGTGAGTCTGCGCTGGAAGCGTTTGCTGACAACACCACACTGGATGCCAATCAGTCGTTAGAACGTCTTGGTGATGGCAATCGTCAGATGGCCGCATCGCTTGATCGAGCGCGTCGCTACCTGGGGCTGGCCGCTATCCTTGCGGTCGTATTGTCGTGTGTCGCTATTGCGGTGAGCGCACGGCGCTACGCCGAACGGCATTTTGATATCAGTGCTCTGATGCGGACATTTGGCCTGTCACGTGTGGCGGTTCTGCGTATTTTTCTTTATCAGTTGCTGTTGCTTGGCGTGGCAGCGACGGTCGCTGGTGTTGTGCTGGCGCTTGCTCTGCAGTATGGGCTTCTGCAGATTCTGGCAGATCTGATACCCGAAGGTCTCCCTCCGGCCACGCCCAGCGCCTGGTTACTGGGCTTGAGTGCGGGCCTGCTGAGTCTGTTTGGCTTTGGCGTACCGCATTTATTGCCTCTGTCTTCGATCAGTCCTCTGCGCGTATTACGGCGTGATCTCGTGCCCGTACCGCTACGCGGCTGGCTGATCTATGCGCTGGCGCTTGGCTCTCTGACGTTACTCCTGACTCTGCTCACCGAAGATCCATTGTTGAGTGCGGGTCTGATGGGCGGTGGTGCGTTGACTCTGCTGTTGTTAGTTGTCTTGCTCCGGGCGGGACTGGTACTGGCTGCACGCTTACTGCGCAACAGGGCGTTGCCGCTCAGTCTGCGGTTCGCCTGGCAGCACTTGAGTCGCAATCATACTGCCACCGCCGGGCAGTTATTGGCCTTTGCTCTGACCATTATGGTGATGCTGATTATCGGTATGTTACGAACCGATCTTCTCGCCGACTGGCAGCGCAGCATGCCCGACGACGCGCCGAATATTTTCGCATTGAATATTCAGTCCTATGAACAGGAGGACTTCCGTCGCTCCTTGCTGAATCACAGTATCGAAGCACAGACCCTCTATCCGATGATCCCGATGCGTCTGGTGAAGGTGAACGGCACGGACGTTGGTGAGCTGGATATTCGTCGGGATCGTTCTATTGACCGCGACTTGATTACTTCCTCGGCCGAAAATCTGCCGGAAAATAACGATATTGTCGCAGGGGATTGGGCAGTGACTGCCGCAGGTCCCGGTCAGGTGTCGGTCGAACATGAACTGGCTGAACGACTGGGTTTCTCACTCGGGGATGTACTGACGTTCCGTGCTGGAGGGATCGACGTCGATGCTGAAATCAGTAGCTTACGTAAGCTCGACTGGACAGCCATGACCCCGAATTTCTATATGATGCTGTCTCCTGATCTGACTGCTCAGCTGCCGATGAGCTACATGACCAGTTTTCATCTGCCTGCAGAACAAGAAGGAGCACTGGTTTCACTGATTCGCACTTACCCCGGTATCACCTTTATCGATACTCGTGCCATTTTGTCGCAGGTGCAAAGCATGTTGCAGCGTCTGACGACAGCCGTTGAGTTGATACTGGTGTTCGTTCTGATCGGCGCGCTTCTGGTGATGTTGTCCGTGCTTCTGACATCTACACGTGAACGTCTGATGCAGGGTGCGGTATTGCGTACACTGGGCGCTGCGCGGGTGCAGTTGCAGAAAGCTCAGTGGGTCGAATTCTCAATGTTGGGCGTTCTGTCGGCGTTGTTGGCCCTGCTGGGTGCGGAACTTGTCAGCGCCGGACTCTACATCGGATTACTCAACATACCGTATTCCGGTCTCGGCTGGGTGTGGCTGTGGCTTCCTCCGGCAACGGCGTTGGGGCTGGCTATTCCGGGTACGCTGATGTTGCGTCGGGTCATTCGGGTGCCACCGCTTACGGTGCTACGCGAGGCATAAGCACTTCGAACATACCCGTTGGTGTCTCCAGAATGGCACCTAACGTGGTGATCATGTCACGCTCTTCCAGAGTGATTTGATGATCGTGGCGAACGCATACCGACAGTGCCAGCATCAGTCGCTCCCTTACTTCCGGTGCGCTGGATATCAGCGCGCTCAGCGCTTTATTCAGGGGTTTAAGCGAGCGACGTGGGCTGTGTTCGGGATTGCGAGGGCGCATCAGTAAATTCTGCGACAACAGGGCAGCCTCAAATGCCAGTCCGGCCGCCTGATCGTCATGCGTTCCAGTGTGCGCTACGTAAGAGACGACGACGGCAATATCATCCGCCAGCGCGTGGGCTGAGGTATGTTTCTGTCGGAATGCCGGAAGCGTACCGAAGTGGCGTCCGAGGTATTGCAGAATCAACCGGTACAGACACCATTCATAAAGATCAATTTTTCCATCTAGCTGGATCAGTTTGACCAGCGTCTGGTTCAGAGTGCGATACTGCTTAAGCGACATTCTGCGCAACGCTGGCATGGCACGTTCTACTAGTTCCAACCGGATTTCTTTGTCCGTACGACGAACCTCATTGAGATACCGCAACGACTCCCTGAAGGTCTCGGCACCGTGGTTCTGGTGAATTAACTCCTGTTGCTGGCGAGCAATACTCTCTGATGAGCCGGACATCAGCAGAGCGAAAACCAGAGCTTCTGCCGACATTGCATTGATAACCGCCAGTTCGTTGCGCAGCAGTTCCTCACCGCGAGCGCCATAGGGGATGTCGTCCATTACCGCCATGGCGTCTTGAGTGGTCTCCGAATTGGAGGATTGGAAACCACTGATTGCATCACTTTCGCGATAGCTGAATGGCCGGATTTCAACGTGCTCCTGCCGCGGCTTAAGATAGTGTCCGTCCCAGCCCGGCTCTATTTTTTGAATGCGCTCATCCAGTGGAGGGTGGGTGGCAAACAGGGTGCGGCGAAAGCGCATAACCGGACCAAAAAAGAAATGCGAGACCTCCAGCGCCGCAGGAGCACCGACCCGCGTACCAGCGCCATAGCCAATGACCTTAAGCGCACCGCTGATGCCGTCGGGGTTGCGGGTAAACTGAACTGCGGAGGCGTCAGCCAGAAATTCACGCTGACGACTGACTGCCGATTTAATTAACCGCCCGAAAAATTCGCCGCCGTAGCCTACGGCCATTAAGGCAAGACCCAGTATCGCAGCGCGCGGGTCTCCGCCTCGACGGCTATGGCGGTTATAAGATGCGCGAGTCATCATGCGGCCAATTTCACCGATGAAAACGATGCCGTAGATGATGCCGGTGAGGCGCATGTTCATGCGCATGTCGCCGTTGAATATATGGCTGAACTCATGCGCGATCACGCCCTGCAACTGATCGCGGTTCAGTGCTTCCATGGCACCACGTGTGATCCCAATGACGGCATCACTGGGCTGGTAGCCGGCGGCAAAAGCATTGATACCCGAGTCTTCCATTACGTACACATCAGGAACGGGCATGCCAGAGGCAATGGCCATTTCTTCTACGACATTCAGCAGACGACGCTCATCCGGGTCTCGACTGCCGGGATCGAGCAAGGTCGCACCCAGTGAGTTGGCCACATCACTGCCTTTACTCAGTGATAGTTGGCGGAAAAAGCTGCATATAAGAATGACGGCGAGGGTGGTACCACTGACGACGGCCCAGTGTTCTAGGTCATAAATCGACCATACGGGCGAGCCATAACTTTCATTAAATGTGGCGAAGTAAATAACACCAATAAACAGCAGGTTGACGGTTAGGATGACGGCAATAACAGCAAGACTGAAAAGAATAATCAGCTTGCTGGTGTTGCGCCGCGCTTCTTCCTGATGCCGGAAAAAATTCATGTTATTTACGGATGGTCAGTGTGAATTCAGAAACGGACTTGAGGTGCCTGCTCCAGCGCTTCGCGGTTATCGAATTCCAGTAGCGTTGCGTCTTCGCGATGTCCGAAATTACCAGCCACCACGACTGCGGGGAAACTCTGGCGGTACGTGTTGTACTCCATTACTGAGTCGTTATAAGCCTGACGTGCAAAAGCGATACGGTTTTCTGTGCTACTCAGCTCTTCGGTGAGCTGCATCATGTTTTCGTTGGCTTTCAGGTCCGGGTAAGCTTCCATTACCACATTCAGACGTCCCAGAGCGCTGGCTAACATACCTTCAGCACCCATGAGTTTACCCATGGCGCCGGCCTTAGCAGGGTCGCCGCCGACTGCCTTTAATCCCGCCGCAGCTTCATTACGGGCTGCAATGACAGCTTCCAGAGTCTCCCGCTCGTGACGAATATACTCTTTGGCTGTCTCGACCAGGTTCGGGATCAGGTCGTAACGTCGTTTCAGTTGCACATCAATCTGAGCAAAACTGTTCTGGAAGCGGTTCTTTAGACTGACCAGCTTGTTGTAGATGCTGATCAGAAGAAGAATCAGACCAGCCACAACCGCCAGAAAAACAATACTCGAAGTTGCCATACTACATCCTTAAAAGTGATGGGCTCAGCGTTGCCACTGGCCTTGATCGTCCATGTAAAATTCGCCGTTTCCCTGAGCCTTTTCGATTAATTTCTCGCCCGCAATGCGTTCGATATTAACCAGCTGGGTATTCTGTTTATTGGCGATTTCCTGATAACGGACTTTGCGTTTTGCATTAATTTCGACAATCAGGGCTGCCGCTTCCGGGCTGTCTGTACTGACCAGTCCCAGATAGCCATTTGGTGCTTCGCCAACCAGTCCCATGTTTTTGGCATCATCCAGTTCCATGGCGGTTACAACAACACTCAGGAACAATCCTGAAATTAGGGTGATCAGTGTTTTCATCGTCATCTTAAACTCCTTAGTAGTAACAGGACCTGATCAGAACAAGCCATCTTCAGATTCGAACAACTGTTCGAGATCTTTTTCAACTTTGACGCGAACTTCATGTTCAATTTTGACGTTCAGGTTAATAGTGATGGGCTTTTCGGGCGCAGCCACTTTGAGAGTGCAGGCACTCAGTGGGAGCAGCATTAGCAGTACCAGCGGTAGGGTTTTCATTTCCGGAGTCCTTGCTCAACAATGTCTTAACTCTACCTTGAGTGCGGATAATTAGAAACCGGATTTGTTTCTGGTAATAAGTGGGTGGTTTCATTTTTATACTAAACGGATGTTCGTCGGACTTTCTGCCTGTGTCGATGAATTGATGTGACTGAAAACCGGCTCTCGCTACCGTTTTGTTACCAATGGTGAATCTGGCTGGAAGCCGTCACACGCTGGTCTATAACTATCGTCAAAATATCCATTCGCTGAAAGAAGGAAGTCTTATGGCACACGATGATATGAACGACGATGCGTTCAACGAAGAAGAGTCGAACGAAGCGACCGACGAGCAGACTGCAGAAAGCAAAGAAGCCGCTGCTGAGGATGATATCGAATATGGCTCGCAGGCAGCACGAGACTCATTGCGTGAATCGATGGCGGCCGATGTAGAAGCATTTCTGGCGAGAGGAGGCAGCATCCAGGAGGTGGCGCCAGATGTTATGGCTGATCCGCCTCGCAAGCCACAAACCAACTACGGCAGTCGTCCAATCTGACGTCTGCACCAGAGTCAGACTAAGCTACACATGGGATGCCATTTCTGGCATCCCGCTGGTTGTTCTCCGTCCAAATGCTAAAATACTAGAAAATCGCACGGATGCAGAATCATGACCAGTCACTCCCGCAAGTACCGCCGCCGTTTACACGCACTCCCCGCTGCTATTGCCCTGCTGCTTTTTGGTGTCCTTTGGTTATTCAGTCACACCAGTTCCGCTCAGGTATTGTTGTCTGCGAAGACCATCGATAGTTGGAATCGCGACTGCCGGCATTGCCGTATTGAACCTCACTACGACGTCATCTTAGGCGAAATCATCCGGATGGAGAGCCGTATGGGGCGGGCATTGCTCAGCCTGAATGTCGATACCGAGGCCGGACGTCCAGAGCTCAGCTGGAAGTGGTCCCTCGACGACTATCCTGAGGACGCTGCAGGCACCATGATGCGGGTCACTGTCAATCTGGCCAGTGCTGCACAGGGGCAAACTTATCGCGTTCACTACGTCTGGAACCCATCTGAGCGGACGACTCATCGTGAGATGATTGATGAGAACGAATATATCTGGGTGGTGAGTGGATTGCAGCAGTCACCGCAGCGCTGGTACAGCATCAAACGTGACGTGCGTCAGGACTTAGGGCGTCTGCTCGAAAAGCTGCCTGAAGATGTGATGATCGTTAGCTTAGAAACCGGCATCTCTGAACCTGATGGCCGTAAAGTTCGTAGTGCGGGTTACATTGATCAGATTACGATGACGTATCTGCCAGAGCCGATATCGTTGGAACCAGTTGCGACCAGTGACTGAACTCCGCATTGGGCGTTACGTCACTGAGCGGCCAATCGACCTTCTTATCGTTAAACCAGATTCCTTTAATGCCTAGCTCCTGTGCGGCAGCGACGTCCTGCTCTGGGTGATCTCCTATGTGTAAGGTCTGCCCTGCACTTACGCCCGCGATCTCCAGGGCGGCATGAAACATATCGGGAGCGGGTTTGGCGTCGTAGTCATCGGCTTTCAGATGATGATCAAACAGATGGCTGTGACCGGCGATGGACAAGTCCGCGTTGCCGTTGGTAATCGCAATAACCTGATACTGTTTCCGTAACTCGGTCATGACGTCAGCGACATCCGGGAATAAATCAAGCCCTGTGCTGCGGGCTTGATAAAAGGCATCAAACGCCGCTTTCGCCATATTGCGGGCTTGTTCTGAGCTGTGTCCCGACTGCAAAAAAATCCGTCGTAACAATTCATAGCGGAACTCGGAAACCCGGCCTGTCATATCGGGGTACGCAGCAGCCAGGTCTTTCTTGTAGGCATGAAATTTTTCTGGTGGATAAAAGTCTGCGGTGACCGGGGAGTGCGTTCTGATCCAGTCAAACATGGCTCGTTCAGCCGCGATTAATGCGTCTGTCGGGTCCCAGAGAGTATGGTCGAGGTCGAAGGTCAGCAGACGTACAGTCAATTCAACTCACCGGAATCTGCGGCAGGCGCAGGGCCAGAACATCAGCAATAAAATCGAGGAAGAGCGTGTCGACAGAGCTACGATAGTAGCCCGGGTCTTCGCTAGCGACGGTCAGAATTCCCAGATTGTCTTTGCCGCGTATGTGAGCCGCGGCAACAGAACGGCACGGCGTATCCTGCACACCCAGCAACTGCGCGATGTCGGCTTCAGGAAGTTGGCCGCAGATGGCTCTGTGCCCCTTGAATAAGCGGTGCACCGAGCGCTGAACTTCGGCGCTGTGTATTGCGATCAGAGGTGGTTCCAGCTGACGTTCGGTGAAGTGCAGCATGGCCCAGGCGTCGACCGAAAAGTGATTTCGCAATGAATCGTCCAGTGCTGCCTGAACGTCTACCCAGGTCGTGGCTTCAACAAGAGCCAGAACGAGACGCTTACTCTTTTCGAACAACTGGTCGTTGCGACGTGCATTCTCCAGTAGATCCGATAAACGTTGGCGTAGCTCTACATTGCGTTCCCGGTGTACCGCCAGCTGACGTTCGACCAGACTGGTCGCGGGTCCACTGTTGTGAGGAATACGCATGCCCGCAAGCAGCTCGTCCTTGCCAATAAAAAATTCCCGATGATCTTCGAGGTAGGCGATTACGTCTGCCTCGGTCAGGCGCGGGGTCTGGCTCATGTTAGTCTGTTCCTTACTGGGCTATTGCCAATCAGAGATTTACTTTACCTTCAAATACCCGCTCGGCCGGGCCAGTCATTTTTACTGCACCTTCGCCATCCCAATCAATCATCAATTCACCACCGGGAAGGCTGACTTTGACGCCCTGGCTTAGCCAGCCGCGTAACTGGCCAGATACCACAGCGGCGCAAGCACCAGTACCGCATGCCAGTGTCTCGCCTGAGCCGCGTTCAAACACACGCAGGCGAATATGGTGTGGGCTGACGATCTGCATAAAGCCGACATTCACTTTATTCGGAAAAGCGGCACAGGATTCCACTGCGGGCCCCCAGCTTTCAACCGGCGCGGTATCGACATCGTCGACCCGGATAACGGCATGCGGATTTCCCATGGATACGGCACCAAGATTGATAATGCCTACTTCTGGCACATCAATGGTGTATTCCGTAGCGAAGGCATTCGCCTCAAACGGAATATGTGCTGGTGTTAGTTCCGGCTTGCCCATATCGACAGTGACCTGATGGTCGTCGGTCAGGTGCAGCTCCATAATGCCACTGGCGGTCTCAACACGGATATCGCGCTTGCCGGTCAGATTCTGGTCGTACACAAAACGGGCGAAACAACGTGCTCCGTTGCCACAGTTTTCGACCTCGCTGCCGTCAGCGTTAAAAATCCGGTATTGAAAGTCGACATCGGGCCGAGTGGGTTTCTCGACAACCAGTAATTGATCGAAACCAATGCCAAAGTTCCGGTCAGCCAGTTCAGCGACTCGCTCAGGACGGATATTGGCGTGCTGGGTCACCAGATCAACGACGACGAAGTCGTTACCGATGCCATGCATTTTGCTGAATTTAAGCCACATCTTTAAACCACATCTTTAAATCACATATTCAAGCCAGATGGTTGTCTGACTTGTCGATTAATCAGGCAGACACGCCTCGCCGGCGAACAATGACTCGACGGTCTCACGTTCACGGACCACAAACGACTGGTCACCGTCCACCATGATTTCCGCTGCACGGCCACGGCTGTTGTAGTTAGACGCCATTACAAAACCGTAGGCGCCTGCTGACATAACTGCGAGCAAATCGCCGGCGGCGATGCTTAACGCACGATCTTTACCCAGAAAATCGCCCGTTTCGCATACAGGGCCAACGAGATCGTAAGTACGTTCCGGTTCTGCGGAAGTCTCAGCCACAGGGACGATAGCCTGCCATGCACTGTAGAGTGCCGGACGGATCAGATCGTTCATCGCGCCATCGATGATGGCAAAATTCTTGTGCTCGTTCAGTTTCAGGAATTCTACTTGGGTCAGGAATACGCCTGCGTTGGCCGCGATCGAACGACCGGGTTCGAAGATCAGTTTGAACGTGCGGTCACCCAGTCGCTCTTTTACGGCCGCAATGTACTCAGCGGGAGTAGCGGGTTGTTCATCCTGGTAGCGCACGCCGAGGCCGCCACCAAGATCGAGGTGTTCGATGGTGATACCGCGGGCACTGAGTTCATCCACCAATGCAAGGACACGATCAAGAGCATCAAGGAAAGGTGAGATCTCAGTCAATTGGCTACCAATATGACAATCGACGCCTTTCACTTCCAGTCCCGGCAGGCTGGCTGCTTTCTCGTAAACGCGGACGGCATCATTGATGTCGATGCCAAATTTGTTGTCTTTGAGGCCCGTCGAAATGTACGGGTGTGTCTGAGCGTCAACGTCCGGATTCACGCGAAGAGAGACCGGTGCGGTTTTGCCCAGTTCCGTCGCAACGGCGCTCAGGCGTTCCAGTTCAGCTTCGGATTCGACATTAAAGCAGTGAACGCCCACTTCGAGCGCGCGTTGCATTTCATGCGCCTGTTTACCAACGCCAGAGAACACGACATTCGCTGGATTACCACCTGCGGCGATAACCCGTTCCAGTTCGCCGATGCTGACGATATCAAAGCCGGCGTTCAGTCGCGCCAGTGCGTTCAGCACACCCAGATTAGAATTTGTTTTTACCGCGAAGCACACCAGATGCGGCCAGTCGCCCAGCGCCTCGGTATAAGCCAGATACGCCTGTTCGAACGCATTGCGCGAATACACGTAAAGCGGTGTGCCATGTTCTTTAGCAAGATCGGCGAGTGAGACATTTTCGGCATGCAGGGTGCCGTTCTGGTATGTAAATGCGGACATGGGCTTACTGCTCTTGATTTTGTTCTTGTTTAGGTTGTGGAAGATACAATGGACCTTTCTGACCGCACGCCGTGCTGCCGAAACCAGCCAGTAAAAGAACCAGAATGAGTCGGATATAGGTTGTCGTGGCTACGCGTTGCATGGTGGTCTCCCAATGATGGGCGACAGTATACGATAGGGCCCGGGCGATGTCTGCGCTCAGGCGCGGCCAATGGTGGCGGCCGCGTTCTGCACTTTGCTCCTCTGGTTCAGTAGGTGCTCGATACGCTGGCGCAGTTGTAGGTGGCGGGTCAGGTGGTAGTTATCGCGAATGACAATATCACTTAGCCAGATCGGTTGCTGGTGGTTGTTCGCTCGCGCCTGCAGTACCTGATTGCGCACGTCCTGAATCAGGTGGTTTCCGGATTCTTTCTGCGACAGGCATGTGTCCTGTACGTGGAAGATCATCGGGGTGTCCGGTGCAGTGACGGCACTGACATGAATTGCGGCATTCTGATGCGCTTCTTCAGGTATTCGGCGACCCTCAGCGCTGAAGGCGAGTGTTTCCGGGTCCATGATGAGTTCGCTCAGCCGGATAGACCAGGGAGCCCGATCCTGATCTGTCGCCCAGCGTTGATTGAGAACGCGGAGTACCCTCAGCACAGGAACCAGTGTTGAGCGAATATCGCTGCCGCGTTGCTCCTGATAATGCAACGATCCACACTGATCCATGACGTATAGGAAAATCTTTTCTTTCTGGCGCCAGTACCACACATGCCACTCGTCGCCTTGCCCTTGTTCGAGAATTAAGCGAAGGGGACTGCTTGGTAGCGCATGTTGGTCTAGTTGCCAACGTCGGAAACGGGGGCGCGGACGGGCCAGTAGTTGAATCAGAGCGGCAAGGCTATCTGCGTGATGACTCACCACCTGCTTGCGCCGGTACTCTAACAGGTGGAAGGTTTCGCCTGTCTGCAGCAAGTATGGCGCGGGTTTCGCCAGCGAAAGATGCGTCATCAGGTCGTTCAGTAATTCTTCAAGGCGCTTCTGAATGGCCACCGAGCGCACCTGACAGTGGCAGTGAATATGCCACTCTGGCCAGCCCTTAGTGGTTACTTGGCTGCGATGATTGAGTATCTGCAGTAATGCATCATGCACCGTCGCATCACCAGCGTAGTAACTGACTTGCCACTCTCCCCAGTTCGAGATGGTTAACAGTTCAATAGACTGCACCAGGTTTTCACGTGCGGAGCTGAACCCCAGCGCATCGTCACGATTGCTGATTTTTTGCATGCCTCGCCGTGACAGCGATTGTTGAGGATTGACCCCGGGGTTAACGAATAAATGCCAGCGAACGGGCTGCTGGTCCTGATCGAAATTGCAGTGCTTTTTGGTCGGCATCGGGATATCCATGATGTCCTGAAGCAGCGACCGCAGTTCGTATTGGGTAACAGGGTTGTGTGTTGGGTACAGGGCAACTTGAGAATGAGAGGTCAGCAGGCCGTTGCGACGGGCAAAGAGCAGGGCCTCAATCAGTGATGGTGTTTGCATCAGTACGCCAGATTCGTCTCCGGGTTTCCAGTTACCCGGAATAAGCTGCCAGATGCCCTCTCTCAGATTGAGGGTTAGCTTTTCCTCTTCCATATCACTGCGGATATGGGGGTTGATGTCGATGATTTTGCCGGGCTCCGCACGGAAGGCGGCAAACAACTGGTTGCCCAGCACACGCAGATCCTGCTCTTTGATGTGCAGTGATTCGGCGTGCTGCTCGGAAAAGCCCGCAAGTGCGCGATATCCATTCAGCATCTGTGTGACCAGTGCATTTCGCTCGTTCATGACTTTTCGGGCTGGCCAGCTTTGCCGTCGGTCCAGCTCGTCGAGGTGGGTATACGTCCAGCCCCACTCGTTAATCTGTGCTTCAAGAGCCTGCACACGACGTTGCTGTCGTTGATTGCCTGTGAGCTGTGTCAGGCAGACGCCGGTCTTGAAGTAGAAAGCGCGGCGTATCAGCTCACGAAGTTCCGCCTCATCGTCATTCAGGTGCGATTCAAGGCGTTTCAACATTAACAGGTACGGGTCAGTATTCAGCAGGTCGGCATCGCCTTGTTGTACCTGTTTACGAAAATCCCAGGCCAGTGGGCGAATCGCCGGATAGGCGGAAGCGTACTCCCGGTTCAGGAGTATTTTTAATAATGATTTGTACGGGTTACTCAGGCCCTTATTCAATTGCCACAGGCCCGCGCCAACAAACTCTCCGGCCGGGATAGTGGGCAGGCTGCCGACGTCCAGCCAGTCGCTGACGTCGATTTTGTGTTGTGCGGTTAGCTCGGCCCAGTAGCTGTCTGCCCGGTACTCGTACTCTTCCGGGATTAGCCACCATCGTGGCATTTTGCCAGCAACCCACAACGCACTGCGGTAAAATTCGTCGAGCAGAAGTAAGTGCTGACTGCTGCCGCAATCCTCGCCATCGGCTGAGCGACTCTGACCATCGCGAAAGTCGCGTAGGTTCATCAGGAAGAAGTGCACCTCGGTGCCCAGTCCATCAGCCCATTTTTCGATACGGGTGCACTTTTCCTGCAGTGCTTCTATCTGGACGTCGGTCAGCAGTTCATCGTGGCACAACCAGACGTCGAGGTCGCTATTGCGGCTTTGTGCAATGCTACCGAGGCTGCCCATCAGGTAAATGCCTTCTATGACTCGAGGGCCCGGGTCTCGGGGGATCTGTACTCCGCGCGCGAATTGATGAACAGCAGAGTGATGTTCCAGGGTTGGGGTGAATCCGACAATGCCGCAGGGCGTATCAGGCGCAACGTATCCCGGCAGTCGTGATCCGTTGCAATGCAGTAAGACAGGTAGCGCATCCAGTACGGCTTGTTGGCGGGGGGATAACTGCTCACGCGCGGACGCCAGCTTCTGACTGTTCAGGTCGAGAAAGTTCTTTCGCCACTGGTCCAGAGTACTCTGGGGCGGTGTGGTAAGTGAGGGAGTCGCCGGGTTCATCGTCTACTGCACAGGATGGATACCTGTTTCAGTATAGATGGCCCAGCGATATTCGCTTACGCATCAATGGATGCGTCTGCCCTCTAGGAAAACATGGGTGACTTTGCCCTGAATGCTCTGATTCAGTAGTGGATGGTTACGGCCGCCTGATGCGATGTCTGTCGCAGTTAAAGTGTGTTCAGATTCTGGATCGAACAGGACGGCATTGAAGTCAGCGCCTTCCCGTAAACCGTGCTCCAGATTAAGAACTGAAGCAGGAACTGCGGTGAGCGCGCGGATAAGCTGCTCGGCTGTTAATTCGCCTCGTTGAACCAGACTCATGGCATTAGGCAGGAAGGCATCGTATTGGCTCATGCCCGACTCCGCATCCGAGAACGGTGCTTTCTTGGCGGCGATTTCGTGCGGGCGATGGTTGGAGCTGATTGCCAGCTCACCCGCCTGAACGGCTGCCAATAACGCCTCGCGGTCACGCTCACTGCGCAGTGGCGGTGCGACGTTAAAGAGACTGTTGTATCCCGTAACGGCATCATGGGTATACAGCAGGTTGGCCAGCGGAGTATCCGCTGTGACACGCAGACCGTTTTCACGGGCTTGTTGCAGCATGCTGATGCTGCGACGACAGCTGATCTGACTGATGTGAGCACGCACACCGGTCTGTTCCACCAACAACAGGATTTGAGCAAGGGCAATGGTCTCAGCAGTAGCGGGTATACCCGGCAAGCCCATTCTGGTTGCTACCGGACCTTCGTGCATGCACCCACCATCAGACAGGCTCAGGTCGTTCGCACACAGAAACAGAGGAATATCATAGGTCGCCGCATATTCCATTAAGCGTCGCAATACGTAACTGTTACGGATTGGCTGGCGAGCATTGCTCATGGCAACTGCGCCGGCTTCTGCGAGGGTGAACATGCTGGCCAGTTGCTCTCCGGCCAGACCTTGCGTCATGGCGCCAAGAGGAAGGACCCGGCTGAAGCCAGCGCGAGCCGCTTTTTCCAGTATCAGCTTGACCACGGCGGATGTATCGGCGACGGGTTTGGTGTCCGGAAGGCTGCAGATGTGGGTGAATCCCCCTCTGGCCGCCGCTTCGGTCTCGCTGGTAATACTGCCTTTCTGGCTGTAGCCCGGTTCCGGCAGATGACCACCGAGGTCGATCAGGCCCGGTAGCAACCATTGACCGGAAGCGTCGATTTCCGTTTCGATCTCGCCCGCTGATGGGCGATGTCCCAGTGCGATAATGCGACCGTCCGCAACAAACACATCGGTGACTGAGTCAGTTTGGGTGGCCGGGTCAAGAACACGCGCATTGGCAATGTGCAGGTATCTCATCGTGCTGGCTCCTCGCTGTTTGCCAATGTCTGTTGTCCGCTCATGGCCATCGCCATTACGGCCATGCGAACCGCGATGCCGTAGCTAACCTGATTAAGAATGACTGAGTGGCTGCCGTCGGCAACGGCGGATTCGATCTCGACTCCACGGTTGATCGGCCCCGGGTGCATCACGATGGCATCGGGTTTGGCGTAGGTCAGTTTCTCTTCGGTCAGACCATAGAGTTTGAAAAATTCGCCTTCGGAGGGCAGCAGTGCGTTCTGCATCCGTTCTTTTTGAAGGCGCAGCATAATCACTACGTCGCAGTCTGCGAGACCCGACTTCATATCGTAGTAAGGAACGGCACCGAGACTGTCGATATCGGCTGGCAGTAGCGTGCCCGGACCAATAACCCGCACTTCGGCAGCACCTAATGTACGCAACGCATGAATCTGGCAGCGGGCAACCCGTGAATGCAGAATGTCACCTACAATGGCCACCACCTTACCTTCAATGCTCTCTTTGTGGCGACGTATGGTAAGCATGTCGAGCATGGCTTGCGTCGGGTGCGCGTGGCGCCCGTCACCGGCATTGATAATGGCTACGTTTGGTGTGACGTGCTCGGCAATAAAATGCGCGGCACCGGAATCCGAGTGGCGTACGACGAACATGTCACTGTACATGGCCTCGAGATTCCACAGGGTATCCATCAGGGTTTCGCCCTTAGACGTCGCCGAGCGTGCGATATCCAGATTGAGGATGTCTGCGGACAAACGTTTGGCCGCCAGCTCGAAGGTTGAGCGGGTACGCGTACTGTTCTCGAAAAAGAGGTTTACGACGGTTTTGCCTCGTAGCAGAGGGACCGTCTTTACGGCTCTTTCCTGGGTGCTGATAAACGAGTCAGCGGTGTCCAGAATCTCAGTGAGTAACTCGCGGCTCAATCCTTCGGTGCTGAGAAAATGCTTCAGGCGACCGTCATCGGTGAGCTGAACTTTGTTTGGGTCGATCATAGGGTTGTTCCTGTTCAGGCGAGCGTCAGTACCAGAGGGCGAGGACCAGTCAGCTTGACCAGCTGACCATCGTTCAATGCCAGTGTGGCACCGCATAAATCGGGTTGAATCGGTAGTTCGCGACGACCAATATCGAGCAGGCATACCAGTGTAATGCTGGCTGGGCGTCCGTAATCGAATAGCTCATTCATGGCGGCACGAATGGTCCGCCCACTCATGATAACGTCGTCGACCAGAATGATGTGGCGGTCTTCGATGGATTCCGGCAGTTCCGAGCCCTGAACTTTTGGATGCAGGCCGTGACGGGTGAAGTCATCGCGGTAAAAACTGATGTCCAGTGTTGCAACTTCATCCTGGCTGTTGAGTGTGTCGTTCAGGCGCTCTGCCACCCAAACGCCACCGGTGCGAATACCTACCAGCAGAGGATTATCGAGCTGGCGTTGTTCGATCAGCTCGGTGACCTGACCGGCCAGTTCTTGAGTGATGTGTTCGATATCCGGCAGATTCATTCGTTTTCTCCTGCTTTCGGGGGTTCTGACATCCAGCTCTCCAGTATCAGACAGGCCGCCAGTCCATCTACCGAATAATCGCCGAAATTCTGGTATCCCGACTCTTCCATTACCTGGCGCTTAGCCTCGTAGCTGGTGAGACGTTCATCGTGAGTGTAGGAAGGTCGGTGGAAGCGCCCTTCAAGACGGCGAGCGAATTTTGCCGCTCTGCGGCTCATTTCGGAAGGGGTTCCGTCCATATTCAGTGGTAGGCCGGTGACAAAGGCGTCAGGTTGCCACTCTTCGATCACCTTCTCGAGTTGTTCCCAGTCGGGTACACCGTCCCGAGCCTTGATCGGCGATAGCGCAGTGGCGCTGCCAATCAGACGCTGACCGATGGCGATACCAATCCGTCGCGTTCCGAAATCGAAGCCCATCACCGAGGCGATGCGCTGGGGAATCTGAGTGGTCTCAGGCATGTCCGGACTCGTCGCTGAGAAATTCGGCACTGACGCCTAATTTGCTGAGTGCTACGTCGTAGAGGTCCCGCAGGTCGAGGCGGAAGAGCAGGTCAGGCGTTGCTTCGAGAGTCAGCCAGGCGTTCTCGCGAAGCTCCTCGTCCAGTTGCCCCGCACTCCATCCGGCATAACCCAGACCCAGTGCGTAATTTTGTGGGCCGGTGCCCTGCGCAATGGCTCGCAGGATATCCTGAGATGAGGTCAGATGCGTACGCTCCGTGATGGTCATGGTTGCACCCCAATCACCGGTTTCCTCGTGCAGGATAAATCCTTGCTCAGGGCTGACCGGGCCGCCCTGTAGAATCGTCGGGGCAATGTGCTCACGACGATCAATATCCAATTGCTCGCAGATATCACTGAATTCGAAGCCGGAGGGTTTGTTCAGTACCAGCCCCATTGCTCCATCGGCGTTGTGTTCGCACAAGTAGGTGACCGTGCCCCCAAACCAGGAGCCGTCGAGACCAGGCATCGCAATCAGTAGGTGGTTGCGTAGGCTATTCAGTTCCTGCATCAGTTTGATCCTGAAAGGTAACGGTCGCCGGTGAATTGCCAGGTACGGATGATTTCCAGACGGTCCATCTGTTGGCGCATTTCGTTGGTAAACGGAGCAAATGGCGCAGCTAAGCGAACGATTCGTGTGGCAGCGTCGTCGAGCACGCGCCGGCCAGACGATTCAAGAACGGCGAGTTCATGAATGCTGCCATCAGGGTTGATGCTGACGAGTATACGAAGGCGGCAGTTTTCATAGCAGTTTTCCGCTTCCTGCGGGTAGTTGATCGCGCCCATGCGTTCGATTTTTTGTCGCCATAAATTGACGTAGTAGGCGTCGGCCGCCTTCATTGTTGAAGCTGCGGTCAGGCGATGAATGCGAGGCATCTTGGCATACAGCTGGCGCTCACTATCCAGCTTGGCTTGCAGGCTGGCGATCTCGAGGCTGCGCTTCAGTAATGATTGATGGGGACCATCGGGAAGATCTGGCGCAGGAATCGTATCTTCGTTGATCTGCTGGGTGGCTTTGTCCGGACTTTGGAGTGTGGTTACAACCTGAGTATGTTCAGTGTCTCGCTCGCGCGGAGCACTCGGCATTTGCTCTTCGCGCACGTTTTCGCGAATGGTGTTGGCGTGGAATTCTGCCTCAACGTCGGTAGTCTGGATTTTGGCTTCTTCGAGAGTGCCGCTGCCTTGCTGGTTTTCCTGAGCCAGAAAATCAGCGTCCTCGGGCGCTTCGTTACTGCGGTATCCAGCGAGCGTCACGTCCAGCGTTGAACTGAAAGCTGGGCTTTCTTCTGCCGTGAAGCTGATGCCCAGTACCACCATAGCGTGCAGCATGAGCGCGATAAAGATCGCGAACATCAGGCGGTCATTGCTGGATACAGTCTGGGCACTCATGGTTAATCAGTTTCTCCGTCTTACAGCGCGCAAGTCTGCTCTTACGAAGACGAATTGTCCACACTGGAACGGCGGATTTCGAGGAGCGTGTCGATCAACTGACCGGCTACATCAATACCGCTGTCGCGGGAAATTTCGCGCACGCAGGTCGGACTGGTGACATTGATCTCGGTCAGGCAGTCGCCGATGACATCGAGGCCGACGAAATAGAGTCCGCGTTTTTTCAGCTCCGGGCCCACCAGTCTGGCAATACGAAGGTCATCATCTGACAGTGGCTGGGTTACGCCCCGGCCTCCTGCTGCAAGATTCCCCCGGGTCTCTCCCTGAGCTGGTATCCGCGCCAGGCAGTGAGGTACGGGCTCTCCGTTGATCATCAGGATGCGTTTGTCACCCGCTGTGATTTGCGGGATGAACTTCTGCGCCATGATCTGCTGCTTACCGTGATTGGTCAGTGTTTCAATAATGACGCTGACGTTTGGATCGTCTTCTTTTAACCGAAAAATAGACGAGCCACCCATGCCGTCCAGGGGCTTGAATATGACGTCTTTGTGTTCGTTATGGAAAGCTTTCAGCAGGTCGGCCCGACGAGCAACAATGGTCGGAGACATCAGATCAGCAAAGGCTGTGGCGAACATTTTTTCGTTGCAGTCGCGCAGGCTTTGCGGACGGTTGGCAACCAGAACGCCTTCCTGCTCGGCGCGCTCGAGGATGTACGTACTGTAAACAAACTCGCTATCGAATGGCGGGTCCTTACGCATGATAATGATGTCGAGGTCCGCTAACGGGCGGTCAGTGTAATCGCCCACGTCTGCCCAATGCTCGGGATTCATCTCGACGGTCAGCGGAGCCATACGCCCATATGCACGACCTTGTTGAACAGACAGGTCTGACTGCTCCATATACCAGAGCTCGCAGCCTCGTTCCTGTGCGGCATTGAGTAGAGCGAGAGACGTGTCCTTCTTGAAGTGAATATCTTCAATGGGGTCCATGATTACGCCGAGTTTGATAGCCATTGTGTCTCCGTTGTCGAAAATAAGCGCGGACGGGATAAAAAATGCAATGTGTAGAGTGTACCGTAACCCCCTGTGACATGTTGATTGTTTCCTGTGCCTTACCGCGCGACACAGTGTTGCAGCTGGGATGCGCCAACTCATGCGCTCCGTCGCTGGGCACGCTGGCCTGCATCCACGTAGTGTGGTACAAACGCTATGCGTCCCGGTGGCCCCGGGGAAACGGTGCAACGTCGATTTTATAAGATGTCACCGGGGGCTCTTGCCGGTCTGAGGGGTTAGTCACAGAACTCTTCGGCCAATCAGAGTAAAACAACAACAGATAATTGGATGGTGAAAGGCCTGTCGTATGGACGATAATTTTCAAGATGTGAAGGTCATGGTGATCGACGACAGTAAGACGATTCGGCGCACTGCTGAAACCTTGCTGAAAAAAGTCGGCTGTGAAGTCATCACTGCAACAGATGGTTTCGATGCTCTGGCTAAGATTGCCGATACTGACCCGGACATTATTTTTGTCGATATCATGATGCCGCGTCTGGACGGGTATCAGACTTGCGCTCTGATTAAAAACAATTCGAAGTTCAAATCTACCCCGGTCATCATGCTGTCGAGTAAAGATGGTTTATTCGATAAAGCGAAGGGTCGCATTGTCGGGTCAGATGAATACCTGACCAAACCATTCAGTAAAGAAGAGCTGCTCGGTTCAATCCGTCAGCACGCAAAATAAGTAAGGGGTAAGAAGCATGGCGCGCATTCTTGTGGTGGACGATTCGCCGACGGAAACAGAAGCTTTCCGCACGGTGCTGGAGAAAAACGGCCACGAAGTGCTGAATGCAGAAAACGGTGCCGACGGCGTAGCGGTTGCTCGCCAGGAATTACCTGATCTGGTGTTGATGGATATTGTGATGCCTGGCCTGAATGGCTTTCAGGCAACCCGTCAACTTACGCGAAATCCGGAAACGAAGAATATTCCTGTAGTGATCGTGACGACCAAAGATCAGGAAACGGATCGCGTTTGGGGTAAGCGCCAGGGTGCGTCCGGCTATCTGGTGAAGCCTGTGTCGGAGAACCGTTTACTGTCAGAAATCAGCAGTCTCCTGAATACAGAGGAAAGCTGAAATGACCCCTTTTTCCCTGCTAACTGAAATGGAAAGCCGCAGCCGACGCTTTGCGTCGCCGCTGCCTCAGCAGGTTGAAACTGTATCCACTTGGCGTGGGATTGGTTTCTTACTGGGTAATGAACAGTACGTCGCTAACATGGCTGATGTGGTGGAAATACTGCAGATGCCAAAAGTGACTCGTGTACCGGGTGTAAAAAACTGGGTGCTCGGAATCGCGAATGTTCGTGGACGTATGGTCTCTGTAATGGATTTGAACGGATTGCTGGGACAACCTTCACGCGGCAACTGGCGCAGCCAGCGTGTGTTGGTGATCGAACAGGATGAATACCTGACTGGCCTGCTGGTGGATGCAGTGCTGGGAATGCAGAGTTTTCCGGTTGACCGTGAGGCACCTGCTCCGCAGATGTCTGACGCCCTTGCACCATTTGTCATGAAGGCATTTGATCGCGATGGTCGGAACTGGCCGGTGATGGAATTTGGTGAACTGCTTCGTTCGCCGGAATTTATGAATATCGCCGTTTAAACACGGAACGGAAAATAATAACAATTTACCGGCCCGCCGGGTCGGTTGAGCATGCAGCGAGTTTGGAGAGGACGGCATGAGTGGAAACACACTGAATGCAGGGGGCAAAAGCAACGTCAGCCTTATGGCGCTGATGGTTGTGTTCCTGTTGGGTTTTATCGGTATCACTATTTGGGTGAACATTCTGGCGACAGAAGATGAGCAGTATCTGGAACATTCCGGTGAGCTCAGGGTCTTGTCTCAGGAGCTGGCGAAGAACGCCGTAGAGGCCGCGGGCGGTAAGCCAGACGCCTTTACCCAGTTGCGTGGTGCACGTGACAACTTCGAAACCCGTTGGGCCAATCTGGTTGAAGGTACCGAAGGTTTACCTCCCTCCGATGCTGCGATGGCTTCCGGTGTGCAGGCAACGTGGAACAGCGTAAAAGCCGACGCGGACCAGATTATTCGTTCTGAAGAAATCGTTCTTTCTGTACACGAAGTTGCTGAACTCCTTTCTGAAACGATCCCGCAGCTGCAGGTTGAGTACGATGAAATTGTCGATATTCTGCTCGAAAGTGGGGCGCCAGCGGAACAGGTAGCGGTTGCTCAGCGTCAGTCGTGGCTGGCAGAACGTATCGTTCGCTCTGTAAACAAAGTACTGGCTGGTGGTGATGACGCGGTTATGGCCGCTGACGCATTCGGCCGTGATGCCTCGCTCTTTGGTCGCGTACTGAACGGCATGATTCAGGGCAACATCGCGATGAACATTTCGCAGGTGACCAACGAAGAAGCGGTATACGCTCTGGCAGAGGTCGCCGAGTTATTTGAATTTGTATCCGGCTCTGTTGATGAAATTCTGGAAACCTCTCCAGAACTGTTTCAGGTACGTGAGGCATCAGACAACATCTTCCAGAACTCACGTGTACTGCTTGAACAGACCTCTGAGCTGACGAACGACATTCAGTCGAATGCGGAAGGTCGGAGCAATATTCAGATTGCAGGTTACGTACTTGCAGGTATCGCACTGGTTATGGCGTTCTTCTACTTCCGTCGGGAATCGGATGATGCGAAAGCGCGAGAAGAAGAAGCGCAGCAGCGTGAGCAGGATACTCGCCTGACCAACGAACAGAACCAGGTGGCGATTCTGCGTCTTCTTGACGAAATTGCTGACCTCGCAGACGGTGACCTGACAGCCTCGGCAACGGTAACCGAGGACTTCACTGGGGCGATTGCAGACGCGATTAACTTCGCGATCGACCAGATGCGCGTACTGGTATCCTCGATTAACGACACGGCGGTACAGGTATCGTCGGCGGCGCAGGAAACGCAGGCAACGGCTATGCATCTTGCAGAAGCCTCCGAGCATCAGGCGCAGGAAATTGCCGGGGCTTCAGCCGCGATTAACGAGATGGCGGTGTCCATTGACCAGGTATCTGCTAACGCGTCGGAATCATCCGCGGTTGCGGAGCGATCGGTTGCGATCGCGAACAAGGGCTCCGAGGTTGTACAGTCAACGATCAGCGGCATGGATAATATCCGTGAGCAGATTCAGGAAACGTCCAAGCGTATTAAACGTCTGGGTGAATCGTCGCAGGAAATTGGTGACATCATCTCCCTGATTACCGACATTGCTGACCAGACTAACATTCTGTCTCTGAACGCGGCGATTCAGGCATCGATGGCGGGCGACGCCGGTCGAGGCTTCGCGGTTGTTGCCGACGAAGTACAGCGTCTGGCAGAACGTTCTGCAGCGGCAACCAAACAGATTGAAGCGCTGGTTAAAACGATTCAGAACGACACCAACGAGGCGGTGATCTCGATGGAGCAGACGACCACCGAGGTGGTTCGTGGTGCTCGACTAGCTCAGGACGCGGGTGTCGCGCTGGAAGAGATTGAAAGCGTATCGAACAACCTGGCAGAGCTGATTCAGAACATCTCCAACGCCGCACGTCAGCAGGCGTCGTCTGCGGGTCATATTTCCAATACGATGAACGTCATTCAGGAAATTACGTCGCAGACCTCTGCGGGTACCACCGCGACGGCGAAGTCGATTGGTAATCTGGCGGAAATGGCGAACATGCTGCGTGAGTCGGTGGCGGGCTTCAAGCTGCCAGAAGCTGTCTCCGAAGCTGATTTTCATGACGACGTAGAAGAAGAGCAGACCGCTCTCTGAGTGCGCTGCGCGACGATCTGATTTATGAGTCAGTCTATCCGTCAAGGCCTTAGTACCGTTCCTGAGCTGGACGATGTCCAGTTCAGCCGCTGGCAGGGGTTGCTGGAAGAGCGCACTGGTATGTATTTACCGCAAGAGCGTCGCTCATTTTTGCAGACCAGTCTGGGGCTGAGGATGCTGGAGTTGGATATTCGCGATTACGCCGAGTATTACGACAAGGTACAGGATGGCCCATCCGGTATGATGGAGTGGTCGACACTCGTTGACCGCCTCACGGTTCAGGAAACCCGCTTTTTTCGTGATGACGATGCTCTGCAACTTGTTGTGGAGCATATGCGTAAGCTGCGTCCGCGCTTGCAGGTCAATGATGAGACCATGGAATTCTGGAGTGTGGGTTGCTCCTCCGGGGAAGAGGCCTACACCCTAGCTATGCTCGCTGAGGAAAACTTAGGCTCTGCCGACATCAAGTACTCAGTGACGGGTACCGACATTTCGACCATCGTTCTGCGCAAAGCACGCAGCGGACGCTACCCGCTTCGGGCGCTGGAGCGAATTCCGGTCAGTTATCACAATTGGGCGATTGAGCCTTTATCTTCGCAACAAGTAGAAATAGCTACGGATCTGCGTCGGCGCTGTTGCTTCAGTCAGGTGAATATCCTGAATCTGAAGCACTGCCCGCTTAATTCGCAGCATGTGATTTTTTGTCAGAACGTACTTATTTACTTCCGGCGCTGGCGGCGCCGTGAAATTCTGGATGCACTGGCGCAGAGACTGGCGCCCGGTGGTCTGTTAGTTATTGGTCTCGGTGAAATGGTCGACTGGCAGCATCCGCTGCTTGAGTCGCTGCACAGTGGTCAGGTGACGGCGTTCGTCCGTAAATCGACATCGACAGGGGAGAGTGCAAGGCGATGAGTCAGGACTACATCGCCCTGGAATGGGTAAAAGGGGAAATACAGGACACCTTGCAGCAGGCGCAACAGTCGCTCGAGGCCTATGTCGAACACCCTGCGGACAGAAGTCGACTGCGCTTCTGCCTGAGTTACCTGCACCAGGTGCATGGCACATTACAGATGGTGGAGTTCTATGGAGCTGCACTGCTTGCTGAAGAGATGGAAGCCGTCGCGCTGGCGTTAACGGAAGGCTCGTTGACGAACGAACAGGATGGCTTGGAAGTACTCATGCAGGCCATTATTCAGCTTCCTCACTACCTCGAACATGTGAAGGTGGGTCGGCGGGATCTGCCGGTTGTTCTGCTTCCTATATTGAATGAGCTGCGTTCAACCCGGGGGGAGAACTTCCTCTCTGAAACTTCTCTTTTTACACCTCATGTCGAACACAACTCGCCGCTAACCGGCACTCAGAAAAATCTGTTTACGCAACCTAATTTTGCCCCTTGGTTGAGAAAAACACGGCAAATGCTTCAGGCAGCGACCCTGCAGTTATTACAAGATCGCGACGTTGATCTGGCTAAACACTACATCAATAAGTTATTTGCCAAGCTCAACAAGTCCATGGGTGGTACGCCTCAGGGAATCGTCTGGTTGCCGGCACTGGCGTTCAGTGAATGGCTGTTGAAGCAGGATAGTTTGCCGAAGAGCGCTAAGGTCCTGCTGCGACAACTTGATCAACTGTTAAAGACCAACCTTGATAAAGGGGTTGCGGCGATTAACCGTCCGCCAGCTGAAGAGCTGATGAAAAATCTGCTGTTCTATGTTGCTCGAACGGATGTTCGCGGTGATGCGATCCGGCTGGTACAGAAGCGATTCCGTTTATCGGAGGCGTTACCCAATCCGGAAGATGCAGAAGAGCATGCTATGGGGGCAGGCTCTGATGCGATGGCGGGTGCTCTGACGGCACTAATCGAAGAAATTTCTACTGTAAAAGACGAGCTCGATCAGGTGGTGCGTGGCGCGACCGAACGAGCCCCAGCTTTGACGGCTGCACGAAGCACCATGCGTCAGGTGGCGGACACCATGGGTATGCTCGGTCTTGGCATGCCGCGCAAGGTAATGCAAGAACAGGAAAGCGCTCTGGTATCGCTGATTGACGGTGATGCCGATGCTGACGCTGATGCGCAGTTGGTTGATGTTGCGGGTGCCCTCTTGTACGTCGAAGCCAGCCTCAATGGTATGTTGCGGGATGGTGATACTAGCCGCTCGGGCGCGGACAGTGCCATGTCGGATGCTCAGCAAGCGGTTCTGCGCGAAGCGCGGAATGTGCTGGAGCAGGTGAAGGATGGGGTGGTCTCGTACATCGCTCACCAGTGGTCAACTGAGAAGTTACAGGCTGTGCCACAACTTCTGCACTCCATTGAAGGTTCTCTTGGCATGATTCCAATGCCGCGAGTTGCTGTGCTGTTATCGGATCTTTCCGCTTTTATTCAGCAGGCACTGCTGGCCGACCGTCCGGCGCCAGAATGGGGCGTCATGGACATGGTGGCTGAGGTTCTGAGTGGCGTTGAGTACTACCTTGAACGTTATTCAGATGAAGCAAACCGTACCGATATAGCCATCATTGAGCGCGCTGAGAATACACTCTCTCAACTTATGCAGCGTTGTGGGATTCAGTCGGACGCCAATGAAGATTTATCTGACGTTGAGTTGCCCGAAGGCTTTGCTGATGATGTGGTTGACGTCACCAGTTTTTCTGATGCGTTGGGGTTAGATGACGATCTCGTTGTTGAGCCCACAGCTCCACCAGTGATGGATGTGATCGACGAATTGGCGGATGCTGATGTCGACTCATCAATTGAAGAAGTCACGAGTGATATCCTCGATAACACAGCGCAGGATTTCGATTCGGCCAGTGAACAACGCAGTCAGCAGGCGGCTGAACAGATCAGTCAGCAGGATCTTGATGACGACCTGATTGACGACGAAATTATTGAGGTCTTCCTCGAAGAAGCGGAAGAGGTGACGGATGCCTTGGCCGAGTTCTGGCCTGCGTTTAAATCGGACGCCAGTGATAACGAAGCACTTACAACCGTACGTCGTTCATTCCACACACTAAAAGGCAGTGGCCGTATGGTCCAGGCCGGTGATGTGAGTGAATTATCATGGGCTGTTGAGAATATGTTTAATCGTATTCTTGATGAGACCATTACCATCAACGACGATATCACTGCTTATGTGGATCAGGTGATCGGGCTGTTACCGGGTTTGATCGAAGATTTCCGCCTCAAGCGCCCTGCCTCTGTTGATACGAAACCGCTCGAAGAATATGCCTTTGCAGTAGCCGATGGAAACCAACCAGCCCATCTGCCTGACTCTGGTTCGCAGCAGGATGATGCCCCGGAACACATTGCCCCCGCGCAAGAAAGCACTGTGCAAGAAGTCGCGGTGCAAGAAGACACGGAGCAAGACGACTCGGTTCAGAACAGCGTTAGCGCAGACGAAATCGTTGAAAACGAAGGTGAAGCTGGAGATACAGATGTTGCGTTGGACGATATCTCAGGCGCGTCTGACTCTACAGACGAATTGATTGATGACCTGGACGCTGAACGCGCAGGCTTGCTCGAGATTTTCATCGCAGAGGCAAACGGTCACCTCAATCAAATCGACGAATTTGTTGTTGAATCCAGAGACACCGCCTGCGGGAACGTCATCAGTGATGCATTGCAACGAGCGTTGCACACCCTGAAGGGCAGTGCTCACATGGCTGAACTGGCGCCGCTAGCGGATGTGGCCTCAGTAATGGAGAAACTGATCAAAGAGCTGCGCTCGTATCAGTTACAGAATACTCCCGTGCTGGTTGACCTGTTGAGTGACACCGCAGAGGCGCTGCGTAGTTATCTGTCCGTCGAGCAACTGATGACGTTACAGGACGCACCAGAGACAACATCACTGATTGAGCGTGCAGCGCAGATCGAAGCAGAACAGCTTCATCCCATTTATCAGGGTGAAGCGGCGAATGCGGTGTCGCCAGAAGCGATACGGAAATTCCTTTCATCAGGCATGGATTCACTTATCGAAGCCGATGAATTGCTGCTGACCTGGCAAGAGGAAGACCGTCCCGAAGTACTCGATACGATTCTGACAGACTTATCCTCTGCGGCAGATGCTGCTAGCGAAGCGGGCCTGTTGACTGTAAAAGACATGGCCCTGGCTCTGCATCAGTTTTATCAGGGGGCGTTGGCTGCAGGTGTTCACCCTGAGCCGGATCTGGTGGCGTTCGCGAGTGATGCTCACGAAGATTTGCTGAATATGATGGACTGCCTTGCCGCCGGCCAGGACCTTCCTGATGTGTCTGAGACCATCCGTCGTGTTCTGGATTGGTCGTTTGCTACACCCGAGGTCTCGCCGACGGACGAAGAGGCTGGTGTTGATCACTCTCTCGAGTCATCGGCGGAACCGGTGGCTGAGGAAAGCTCGGTTACTCCGGAGGTGGAAGCAGAATTACCGCCTGTTCCTGATGTTGAGGAGCCTTCGCTGAGTGAGCTTGAGCCTGCAGATATTGAGGAACAAGAGGATGACATGATCCTCGATATTTTCCTCGAAGAAGCAGAGGAAATCACGGAAGCCGTCGAAGCTATCATGCAGAAGTGGGAGAAGTCCCCGGATGACCTGCTGCCTGTGGCGGAATTACAGCGTGAGCTACACACCCTGAAAGGTGGCGCGCGGATGGCTGAGCTGCCCGAAGTCGCCGACTTGTGCCATGAGCTGGAAACCCTCTATGAGCGTTTGAATGATGGTGTGATTGATCAGACGGTGGATACACTGCCTCTCGCTCAGAGCGCTCATGACCTGTTATTCACGCAGCTGCAGTCTGTTCGCAACGGTCAGGCACCGGAAAATCCGGAGCGTATGATCGAGGCACTGCAGGCCGCATCTGCGCTCTCTGCTCCAAAAACTGTATCGGATGAATCCCGAGCAGCTGACATCGATGCCAATACGATTCAGTCTGAAGCAGCCGATGAAAGTGACCGCGAGATCGTCAGTATTTTCCTCGAGGAAGCTGGCGAATTGATGGAGTCGCTGGATGAGGGCATAGAGCAGTGGAAGGTTGAACCGACCTCGCGCGCAGGGGCTGATGAGTTGCTGCGTGTTTTGCACACTTTAAAAGGTGGTGCTCGTCTGGCTGGGTTGTCCTTGATTGGCGATACTGCGCACAATTTCGAGGCTGACATACAAAAAGCATTGACCCGTGATGCGCGTATTGACGAAACATTCTTTGCTCATCTTCATCAGCGTCAGGAAAACCTGCAGTCCAAGATCGATGATGTCGCCGAGTTACTGGATGGCGATGGTGTACTGGTTCTGGGTGAAAAAGAACTGGTTATTGATGCACCCGTTCTCTCACAGGATGTCGATGTTATTCACACCTCCGAAGATAGCCAGATAGAAGAGACGGTTACGGAAGGCGATCACACGCCCTCCACAATTGAATCGCAGGTAGTGCCCTTACCAGGGACAGAAATAGAGACTGCGTCTCCGACTGCTCAGGCCCCGCAGACCGCGATGGCACAACAGCGCAAAGCCCCCACGGAGCTGGTCAAAGTATCGGCGGATCTGCTCGATAATCTGGTTAACCTTGCGGGTGAAACAGCCATCGGTCGTGGTCGTCTGGAAGAACAGGTCAGCGACTTTGCTGGTACGCTCTCTGAGATGGATCAGACCTTGGATCGTATGCGCGACCAGCTGCGCCGTCTGGATATCGAGACCGAAGCGCAAGTACTGTTCCGTCAGGAAAGACATGGTCCTGATTACGAGGATTTCGACCCTCTGGAAATGGACCGTTACTCTGCCATGCAGCAGTTATCGCGTGCTCTGATGGAGTCGGCCTCTGACTTGATCGATCTGAAGGAAACCCTTTCCGGTAAAACTCGTGATGCTGAAACCTTGTTGTTGCAACAGAGCCGTGTGAACACGGAGCTGCAGGAAGGCCTGATGAAAACGCGCATGGTGCCGTTCCAGCGGA
>PDUK01000196.1 GCA_006212115.1 Thalassolituus sp.
TGGAACACCTATGGACCTTGATACCCCCTGCATCCCCCTTGGTCATATCCTTACTTATTTTAATATCGCCCAGAAACCTGAAGTCGGAATGGCAACCCCTCTTTTTGATGAAGACGAGAGGGCGGTCCAGCTCAATAAATTGATGCAGGTTTCTATGGGTTTGGATCATCAGGACATGTTTCGCCGCGTGGGAGTTGATCTGTCTGAGGGCAATATCTCTGAGCGTTTTCTTACGGCGAGACAAGTGCTTGGGTTAACAGATATTGCGATACAGCATATGAATATGCCTTATCTGGGCTTGTTTGTTGGCAATATAATGACAGTGTCGCATCACGGCCTCGCAGGCCTGACCTGCGTGACTCAGCCAACGCTGCGGGAGTGCAGTGAGATGACGGCGCGTCTCTGTCGTGAGTTATTCCCACCGCTCGACATGTCCGTGCATGAGGCTGATGGACTTGTTTGGTTGGCCATCGATGAAAACATATCTCTGGCACCGTATACCCACTACTTTATGGAACTGAATAGCATCATCTACAACATTGTCAGAGATCTGGTGGGGCGCGTTCCTGAACTTGAGCCGATCGCTGTTGAGTTCTCATACCCTGAGCCGGAGTGGGGACATATTTATCGGCGATATTTTAAATGCACAGTCCGGTTTAATTGTGCACAGACCCGGATCATCCGTAAGTCTGGCAGTGCTGACTTTGAATTGCCTCTGGCTAACCGGCTCATGGCGATGACGGCAGAAAAATCGCTTTTTCAACGCATCCCTACGCGAGCAATGCAGTTTTTACCGCTCAGACTGCGCCACTTTCTCGTTCGTTCGTACGGCGCAATGCCATCGCTTGAGCGAGCTGCCAGCGAGCTCGGTATGAGCGGGCGCACCTTGCGTCGTCGCCTTGCCGAGGATGGCACGACCTACCAGAAAGAAATGGACGTTATCAGGGAACGCTTTGCACGTGGGTATTTCGCTCGGGGGGGGCACTCAGTGGCTGAGCTCTCTGAGCTGCTTGGTTTTAGCTCGTCTCAGGCATTCTCGCGGGCATTTACGCGTTGGACAGGCAGGAAGCCTGCAGAATTCATAAAACGTGAAGTCAGTGAGTAGGAGGCTGGCCGGTTTCTGCGGCGGATAGCATTTCTTCGGAACTCAACTAAGCTTTCTGGATGATGAACTTTCTAGTATTACCCTGGAGCTACTCGTGTTCTTTCGATCGCCTAAAAAAGTAGTAGAGACAATTCCAACAATCGAATGTGACGAGCATATTCACAAGCTGGAGAAGGAGAACGAGCTTCTTCACAAGGTTAAAGTCGTTGCTGACATGCGCTGTGAATTTGGCCTGACGCAGTATCAGTATGTCAAAGACCTTCAATCGCTCTGGTTCAGTTCTACGGATGCAATCGACAGTATCCGCAATACCATGGCGGGCTCGGCAACCCGACTCACTGAAGAGAACCAAAGCGTCCAGACGTCACTGGCGCGGGTTAGTGAAATATCGACAACGCTTGGGCGCCTTACCGAATCTCTCGACATTATCCAGAATGAATCTCAAGAGGCGTCTACCGCTGTTGGCGGGCTTAAGTCAGTTGCGTCGGGAATCGAAGATTTCGTCAGTCTTATTAAGGGCATCTCGGAGCAGACGAATTTACTCGCGCTGAATGCTGCTATTGAAGCGGCCCGTGCCGGTGAACAAGGGCGTGGCTTCGCCGTTGTTGCGGATGAAGTGCGCACGCTGGCGCAACGCACTGCTGACGCAACGGCAGAAATTGATGCGCTGATTTCTACGATCGGAGGCGAAGTTGACCGCGTTGCCCGCGGCATTGCGGCGCTCGGTGAGCGTGGCGCAGTACTCTTGGATGAAGTCGGTACTGTATCCTCTCACATCAATGAAGTTGGTGAAGTTGCCGGTCAGGTGTGTCAGAGCTTTGAGCGGACCTCTGCTGAATCTTTCCTTGAAACAGTGAAACTGGATCATATCGTCTGGAAGGGGCAGGTATATGCTGCCATAAGCCAAAGTCAGGACGTCGAATTGCCGGAGCTAGCCGACCATACTATGTGCCGTCTGGGTAAGTGGTATGCCGAAGGTGACGGGCGGGAAAAGTACAGCCATCTCAGTGCCTATCGCCGCCTGGATGCTCCGCACAAGGGCGTGCATGAGAATGGATTCAAGGCCATGAAGGCACACAGGGAAGGGGATCGGGATGGGATGTTAGGGTACCTGGAGGCGATGGAGACGGCGAGCCGGGAAGTGATTGCCACTCTCACTGAAATTGAGGAAGCTGTCGCACGCTGATTATCTTTGGGGCGACGCTGGATTCGCCCCGTATTCGCCATGCATTCGGGCAAGTATTTCTCTATAATCGCGGCAGTTTTGATTTTGAGTTAACCGAGAACCCCCATGACTGTCCGCACCCGTGTCGCGCCGTCTCCTACCGGCGACCCCCATGTAGGTACCGCATATATTGCCCTGTTTAACCTCGCATTTGCGCGCCAGCACGGCGGGCAGTTTCTACTGCGTATCGAAGACACCGATCAGGTGCGCAGCACGCCTGAATCTGAGCAAGCGATTCTCGACAGTCTGCGTTGGCTGGGCATGGACTGGGACGAAGGTCCTGATGTCGGAGGCGATTATGGCCCATACCGTCAGAGCGAGCGTCGTGCGATCTATGAAGAGCACGTCCAGAAACTCCTCGATAGTGGCAAAGCGTTTAAATGTTATCGCACCGCTGAAGAGCTTGATGCCTTACGTAAGCAAAAGCAGGAAAGCGGTAATCAGACGGCGCTGAAAGTATCTGATCTTGCATTGCCTGATGATGAGGTGAACGAGCGTGAAGCCGCGGGTGCTCCTTATGTTGTGCGTATGAACGTCCCGGAAGAAGGTGTTTGTGTTGTCAAAGACATGCTGCGTGGCGAGATTGAGCTGGATTGGGCTCAAGTCGACGCTCAGATTCTTATGAAATCCGATGGCATGCCGACGTACCACCTGGCCAACGTTGTTGATGACCACTTGATGGCCATTACACACGTGATCCGTGGCGAAGAATGGATCAGCTCCGCTCCAAAGCATAAATTGCTGTACGAATACTTTGGTTGGGACATGCCAGAGCTGTGTCACATGCCGCTGTTGCGCAACCCGGATAAGAGCAAGCTGAGTAAGCGTAAGAACCCAACGTCGATTATGTTCTATGAGCGCATGGGCTTTATGCCTGAGGCCGTACTGAACTATCTCGGGCGCATGGGGTGGTCTATGCCGGATGAAAGCGAAAAATTCAGCCGTGACGAGATGTTCAGTAATTTCGATATTAACCGGGTGTCGCTGGGTGGGCCGGTATTTGATGTAGAGAAACTGCGCTGGCTTAACAGCCTGTGGCTTCGTGAATTGTCTCCTGAACAGTTCGTTGAGAAATTTTCTCAGTGGGGCTTCCGTTCTGGCAATGTCCTGCCGCTGATTCCGCATGTACAGCCAAGGGTCGAAGTTTTCTCTGACGTTGCGCCGCTGACCGGGCACTTTTTGTCGGGCATGATGCCTCTGACACCCGAAAGCTTTGAGCACAAGGCCCTTGATGCAGAAGTAACGACGAATATTCTGCAAATGGGTCTTTGGCAGTTGGAAGCCATTCGTCACTGGGAAAAAGAAAACATTGAGCAGGCGTTGTTCGGTCTGGCGAATCAGATGGATGTGAAAATCCGTGATTTTCTTTATCCGTTCTTTATCGCAATTGCGGGGACGTCTTCAACCATTTCGGTGCTCGATACGATGGCGCTGCTGGGGCCGGACATGAGCCGCGCTCGTGTGCGTCATGCCGTTGATGTGCTCGGTGCGCCGGGTAAGAAGAAACTGAAGAAACTCGAAAAAGAGTACACATCGCTTCTTATCGCTATCGAGAACGCACAGACTGACAGCTGATATTATCGTCGGTTAGTTGGACGGGAAGGGCGGCTATCAAGCCGCCTTTTTGTTTGAGTGGTGGTTGTAAGTTGTTGTTTATGTGAATTTTTTCCGCGAAACAGTTGACACCAATGGGGTGGATCATTATTATTCGCGCACGTTTTGAGACGGGGCCTTAGCTCAGCTGGGAGAGCGCAACACTGGCAGTGTTGAGGTCAGCGGTTCGATCCCGCTA
>PDUK01000011.1 GCA_006212115.1 Thalassolituus sp.
CCACGCTGGGCATGTTAATCGCGAATGCACCGGTAGTAATCTGGGGCCAGTGGTTAATGGACCGATTGCCTTTAGACCTTGCTCGCCGCCTCACAGCTGCAGTATTTCTCGGTCTCGCAGCCTACACGCTTTTCAGTAGCTGAAGCACTGATCGTTACGACAAAGTTTTCTCGTTGTACGCCGTGATTTGCGGCGGGTATAAACGCGCCTCGCTTATTTGGATGCCCGCCCGTGAACGCCGTTATTAACCGTGCTACGCCTGCTCGTTGCCTGCCTTTACTGAATACCATCATGGATGCACTGCGCAGCGACGGTTATGTTGTCATCGACGACGCCCTGCCGGCAGCACTCGCAAACGCATTGCAGCAACGGGTTGCTGAGATAAAGAGAATCGGGGACCTTAAACAGGCAGGCATCGGACGGCATGACGATCACACAATTGCGCGCAGTATCCGCCAGGATTCGATTCACTGGCTGGACAGATCCGAACCGTCAGAAACAGCCTGGCTCACGGCTATGGAGCATCTGCGTGGCTACGCCAACCGGGAGCTGCTGCTCGGGCTGTTTGAGTACGAGAGTCACTTTGCCTACTACCCACCGGGCGCGGGTTATAAAAAGCATTACGATGCCTTCAGAGGACAATCAAATCGTATTCTCAGTACCGTCTACTACCTGAACGAACAGTGGCAGCCCGGCGATGGTGGCGAACTGGCGATTTACAACGAACATAACCGGCTTCTTTCAACCGTGGCGCCAGTCTTCAATCGCCTGGTTGTTTTTCTGTCTGAGGAGTTTCCGCACGAGGTATTGCCTGCAACCAAGGAACGTTTCAGCATTGCTGGGTGGTTCCGGTTAAACAAGGGTCAGGATCTTTTCCAAACAAGGTTCCGCTGATGCGGTGGCACTCCGGTTTGTATGAACTATGCTCAAAGTAATGTAGTCCCTCTTATCGGAGAAGAATATGAGTTGGCGTGACCTGAGCCTGGATCTGAAGTTGCGCATTCCGCTGTCCATCATCGGAGTGTTGCTGGTGGTACTGAGTTTCCTGCAGTTGAATACGCTGAGAGGTGTAACGGAGAACTCAGACCTCATTGAGGGCACGTACACACCCGCACTTGATCAGGTTCTGAATGCCGACCGGGATTTGTATCAGGCACAGATCGCAGAGCGCACACTGGCCTTCGGACGAAGAGACAGCGGGCTGATTGAATCTCACTCTGAAAACCTCGATCAGGTACAGGAGCGATTGAGCGCCGTCATCGCCATGCAAGTCGACGCCAAAACCCGGACACAAGCAGAGGCCTTTCTCGTTGCTTTCTCCAAATGGCGACCAAAATCAGAAAAACTGGTAAACGATGTCAGCAGCGGCCGCCTCTCAATCGAAGAGGCACGACGCCTCAGCATGGGCAGCCTGGAACAGGAGTTTGAACAGGCTCGGGGAATCCTCGATACCGTTGGTGAAAATCTCGCGGCAACAGCGGCAGTTTTACACCAGGAAGGATTGGACCTCAGTGCCGCGGCTAAGCAGAACCTGCTTGTCCTTGCGGGCCTGTCAGTCGCCATTATCATTGCCGTTATCATGGTGCTGCCACCACTCTTGATTCGTCCCATCAAACGTACAACCCAAGCACTGGATAACCTGGCTCGGGGAGAAGGCGACCTCACTCGTCGACTGCCTATTGAAGGCAACGATGAAATCGGTGAGATGGCTAAAACATTCAACCGCTTCCTTGAGGGAATGCAGACCCTGGTCGCCAATGTAAAAACCGTTTCAGACGAGGTGCGCTGTACCACTAACCGACTGGAGCAAGGTGCACAGAAAAGTCAGACGACCACCGCGCACTTCGTTAAAGAACTGGAGCACGTGACACACGCCAACCGGGAAATGGAACAAGCCATTGGCGAAGTCAGTCAGTCTTCAACACGGGTAGCGGAAGAGGCCACCACCGCAGAGCAACATGTACGTGAGATAGCGAATCAATTCCGCAGCGCGGTCACAGACATTGCTGCCCTGGCAAGCAGTGTCAGCGAATCTGCCGGTGTTATCCGCGAGCTGGAACAGGAAACGACCGGAATCGCGTCGCTGCTGGATGTCATTAAAGGCATCGCAGAACAAACCAACCTGCTGGCACTCAACGCGGCAATCGAAGCCGCCCGCGCCGGTGAGCAAGGTCGTGGCTTTGCAGTGGTTGCCGACGAAGTACGCAGTCTAGCCAGTAAAACCCAGCAGGCGACGGAAGATATCAACAGCATGATTGACAAACTTCAGAGCGGTGTAAACCGGGCCGTACATAGCATGCAGGGTGGCGAGGAAACCGCCGAACGATCGGTGCAGACAGCACGTGCTTCAGAGTCGAATATCGGAGAAGTATCCGGTGCTCTGGTTCGCATCAAAGATCAGGTACTACAGGTTGCGTCTGCCATTGAGGAACAGACTTCTGTGATTAACGACATTAATCAGAACCTGAGCGAAGCACGTACCATGAGTCAGGAGAATGAAAACAGTACACGTCAACTGGTAGACTCAGTGAATGTACTGGAACAGAACACATCAAAAATGCGGCATAGCGTTGCTAACTTTACTGTATAGAGAGCCGCGAACTTTACTGTGTAGAGCGTCGCAAACTTCACTGTAGAAAGAGCCGCTAACTTCACGGTTTAAAGTATCGCTAAACGTGGCGAATTAAGAAGTAAAAATCAGTCCAAACCAGGACAAGGCGCTGTGTGATTTGGCAACACCATAAGTATAAAAAAATGCCAGCAGCGCCAGACCAAATACTTTCACATCTTTTTTTCTGGTGGCCACAATACCGAGGCCAACAAAAACAATAAGCCCAACTAACTTTGCGCTGACCCAGTCCGAATACAATGGATACTGATAAAGCATCACGCAGAGTATCGCAGCACAAGCGACCAGTGCGCCATAAACGCTGTGTGCCACTACATTAAAAGCTTTCGTCTGATTCCAGGCGGGTTTGAAGTTGGCGAGGGCAAAGCGACTGACAAACAAGAGTAGCGTCAGTGCTGCAAAACCCGCGTGAGCGTGCTTAATCAAAAGATACATAAACTTATTCCATTCGAAGACCAGGGCACCTCTGAACAATTCAGTTATTCAGAGAGCCATAGGGACACGTCTTAATAATGGACAGATGATAGCGACGGTTAATGGCGCGACCCTTGACCCGGGTCAAACTTCCAACCAAAAAGTAACAGGCCCGTCGTTTACCAGAGACACCTGCATATCTGCGCCAAAGCGCCCGGTCGCCGTCGATACCCTTTCCTTCGCAGCCTCACAAAAATAATCATATAAAGCTTCGGCATCCGCTGGGCTCGCGGCAGAAGAAAAGCCCGGACGGGTTCCCTTGCGGGTATCCGCCGCGAGCGTAAACTGGGATACCACGAGCAAGTCACCTGCGATATCAACGAGACTCAGGTTCATTTTCCCGTCATCATCGGGGAACACACGATAACGCAGCAATTTATCTAACAGGCGATTTGCCTTTTGCTTATCGTCACCCTTCTGCACCCCAAGCAGTAAAAGTAGTCCCTTCCCTGCTTCCCCAACGACCTCGCCCTCAATACTGACACTCGCGGTCGACACCCGTTGTATTAATCCGATCACTTCTGAGACACCTCTGAATAAAGCACAGATGAAGGCGGCTCTCAGCGCTGCACTAACACCTGTAACAGGAACAAAATAAGGAGCGTTTGCCGCCGCAGGATACCCCGTTCTATACTCACTGAATACTGTCAGGAGAATTTGCTATGCAAGGACAACAGAACACACTCAGATCGCTGTTTATGGTGGTCACTCTGCTGGTAGCGACTTCTGCCATTGCTCAAACCAAGGTCTACATTACCCGCGACGCGGATGGAAACCCGATTTTCAGTGACAGAAAAAGTGCAGGTTCTGAAACGCACGTTGTCGACGAACTGCCTTCAATGCCCGCCTTTGCGGTCCCCGCACCTATCCACCCCACAGATAAAACCAACGATGCACAGCCTGTCCCGGCCTATACCAGTTTGAGCATTATCTCTCCGGCTGACGGTACCAGCCTGCCTCAAGGTTTAAACGGTGAAGTCCGTATTGCAGGCGTACTCACCCCCGGGCTGCAAGGCGATGATGAGATCGTGTTAAGAGACGCAGGTACAGAAATCATGCGCGGTACCCAAACCACCTTTGAGGTCACCAACCTCGATCGAGGAGAGCACCGCCTGACCATGGAAGTGGTTACTCCAGAAGGAGACGTCGCCATCCGCAGTCAGACGATTACACTCTTCGTGCAACGCACATCCTCTCTGGCGCGCTGAAGCTGACGACAGGACTCTGATCAAAACGAGTCCTGTCACAACCCTCCCATCAAAACGTTCCGATCAAAATTCTCCAGTCAAAACAAATCCAATCCCACCTCAGCCATCAAGCCCGCACCACCATCAACGCACCAAACTAACACACAAAAGACCCAAAAGGTCGATAATGGTGCATAATTAATCCGCATTTCATCTTCATTGTGCTGAGAGGCAGCATCCGCGCAGCTTCGCCGCGCCAATTATGTGCAATGTAAACTTCTGGCTCAATTATTGCTGAACAGCAAGCAAATGGAGATCCCTATGCTGGCTACCCCCCACCTGACCCAACGATTGATGGAGCACCTGAACACCGGGATTGTTCTGCTGGATGCCGAGCTGAGTATCGTGTTTATGAACCCAGCAGCAGAAGCGCTCCTGGAAGTCAGCGGCCAACGCGGCCAAGGGGTTGAGTTCACGCTTCTGGCCCGGGAATCCGAAGAAGCCACGCATGCTTTCCGGGATGCCCTGACCAACGGTCACTCATACACCAAGCGTGAAGCCACCATTGAGTTGCATAACCAGCAACAAGCCACCCTCGATTACAGCGTCAGTCCGATTCTTCATCCAGAGTCACGTCAACCCTGCCTCTTAGTTGAGCTGCAGGGTCGCGACCGCCTGATGCGTATCAGTCGTGAAGAGCAGCTAATCGCAAAACAGGAGACCACCCGTAATCTGGTTCGCGGACTGGCTCACGAAATCAAGAATCCCTTGGGTGGAATCCGCGGAGCAGCACAGTTACTCGAGCGCGAGCTACCTACTGCTGATCTGGCAGAATACACCAACATTATTATCGAAGAGGCCGATCGCCTGCGAGATCTGGTCGACCGCATGTTGGGGCCTCGCACCTTGCCTCAGACAGAAGAGGTAAACATCCACGAAGTGCTTGAGCGTGTGTGTCAGCTAGTGGATGTTGAATCTGAACATCAGATCAAAATTCAGCGGGATTACGATCCGTCTATTCCTGAGATGCAGGCAGACCGGGGGCAGATGGTACAGGCCCTGTTAAATGTCTGCCGCAATGCGATGCAGGCCATGCTGGAAAACCCGCACGACGAGCGACCGCCGACTCTAGTGATGAAAACACGCTCCATTCGCCAGTTCACCATTGGACACCACCGACATCGCTTAGTTGTGCGCGTCGACATTACGGATAATGGCCCCGGTATTCCCAGGGATATTCAGGAAAACCTGTTTTACCCTATGGTGACAGGTCGCCCTGAAGGAACAGGACTCGGGCTGTCTATTTCCCAATCCATAATTAATCAGTGCGACGGCATTATTGAATTCGACTCGGAGCCCGGCCGCACCACATTCTCTATTTACCTACCTTTGGAAACATTATGAGCACTGTCTGGATCATTGATGACGATAAATCTATCCGTTGGGTACTTGAAAAAGCACTGCAACAGGCAGGCATTGAAACAAAGGTATTTGAGCAGGCAGAACCTGCCTTAAACAATCTTAAAAAAGATCACCCGGACGCTATCATCACAGATATCCGTATGCCGGGCATGGATGGACTCACGCTGCTGAAACATGCCAACGAAGCCCACCCGGACCTTCCCGTTATCATTATGACCGCGCATTCGGATCTGGAGAGCGCCGTAAGCTCCTATCAAAGCGGCGCGTTTGAATACCTGCCTAAGCCGTTCGATGTAGATGAAGCAGTCAGCCTGATACAACGAGCGATTGATCATTTTGCAGAAATTTCTGCCCAAGCGCCGATTCAGGAAGCAGAACTTCCTACTCAGGAAATTATCGGTGAAGCGCCTGCGATGCAGGAAGTTTTCCGAGCCATCGGACGCCTGTCTCAGTCGAATATCACGGTATTGATCAACGGCGAATCCGGTACCGGTAAAGAGCTGGTCGCCCATGCTCTGCACAAACACAGCCCTCGCGCACCGGAACCTTTTATTGCGCTGAATATGGCGGCGATTCCCAAGGACCTGATTGAGTCGGAATTATTTGGTCACGAAAAAGGCTCATTTACGGGGGCCGGTGGTCAGCGCCGCGGACGTTTTGAGCAGGCCAATGGCGGCACACTGTTTCTCGACGAAATCGGTGATATGCCAGCCGATACCCAGACGCGACTGTTGCGCGTACTCGCAGACGGTGAGTTTTATCGCGTCGGCGGCACCACGCCAGTAAAAGTAAACGTACGAATTATTGCAGCAACGCACCAGGATCTTGAAGGACTGGTACGAGAGGGCAAATTCCGTGAAGATTTATTTCACCGCCTGAATGTTATTCGTATTCATCTGCCTCGATTAGCCGATCGTAGAGAAGATATCCCGAAATTGCTGTCGCACTTTTTACAACGCGCAGCGGAAGAACTGGAAGTCGAAACAAAAACACTGCGCCCGGAAACCGAAGAGTTTCTCTCCACATTAGACTGGCCCGGAAACGTTCGTCAGCTGGAAAATACCTGTCGCTGGATCACTGTCATGGCATCCGGTCGGGAAGTGCTGGTCAAAGATCTGCCGCCTGAATTTCTGGAACAGAAAAGCGATATTCAGACATCAGGCAACTGGGAGCAGAACCTGCGTTTCTGGGCCGACCAGCAACTGGCTTCTGGTATGACAGATCTGCTCGATACTGCCGTGCCGATTTTCGAGCGAATTATGATTGAGACCGCACTGAAGCACACCGCAGGTCGTCGACGTGATGCAGCTAATTTGCTGGGATGGGGACGCAACACCCTGACCAGAAAGATCAAAGAACTGCACATGGAAACTGACGACCATCACGACGACGAAGGTCACGAAGATTAACGTTAAGGCCAGCACTATCGGGTGCTAGTCTGGTTAATTTCTTAATTCACGACGGTAAACAATACGCTCGTGCCCGCGGTAAACACCAAAGCTCACGGTGGATGACGGAGACTCAAAGGAACCGTCACCATCGTAATCTCCACGAAGCCAGGTCGGCGCGGTATAGCTGATACCTGCGTCACCGGTGTCGGGCGCTCCCGGAACCGTCGTTGGCGCGAGCAGGCGTATACCCTCATCGCCACTACTCCCCCCTGTTAATGTCCCTGAGCTCGCTGCAACCGCACTGATGCCGTCCACCGTCGCATTGGCACTATCCCAATCTGTGCAATCATCCAGATCATTGCGAACGTATTTGCCGTCGAGGAAGTATTCAGTCACCAACCCTACGTTCAGATCATACATTTCAGCACCGAACGTATCCTGTAACCGCATGCGACCAAAACGCATCGAAACACCACTGGTATCCGGTGAAAAATCGAGAGGCCCTGTAAAGCCCGCCTCACCATCACTCCAGCTACCAATAGAGAAAGCCAGATCAGGAACGAAAGGATTTACTTCTGCATTTAACGTTCGGGCATAGGCCATAGAGTCCAGTGCTGAAAAAACATAACGCATTTGTCCCGGCGCAATAACCGTTAGCTCCCCCTCATTAAAGTCAGTATCAGGAGAACCCGCCAGTGGGAGCAAGGTCGTATCTTTTCCCTGTGCTGTCGTATCGGTCGATGGGGTACTGACACCCGCAAAAAGCGCAGCAGCCGTCAATTTACGAAAATCATCATCTGTATAATTCTGCGTGACTGCAGCAGGCGTTGCGGCGTTGTACGGAGAAATGGTCAACTCCGGCGCTACTCGCCAGGAGAACGGCTGACCTGTGTAAGTATTGCCAGTGGGACAGCCGCTGTTGACACTGCCTGCATCCGTCAATGCCACATCAAAATACGCAGGAATAAAACGCCCGGTTGGCCGGCTTGAAAAAGTCTGCAAGGTGGTATCCGACAGCGTGCCAAGCGCGGCGCCGAAATACAGCGGTGGCTGCGCATCGATACTAAAAACCCCAACCTCACTCTGCGTCATACTGACGGATGTTATGCCCGTCGCACTCATAGTATGGGTGTAGCTTCCAGGGGAGATAACACCGTTCTCCCCTCCTGACGGCGCAAGAACAGTGGCACTCAGATTAACAGGACTGACGGAAATATAATTTGGCGTCGCAGTATTACCATCGCAGAAGTCACTGTCGCTATCCGCCTGCCAGGCTACCGCCGAAATTTCGACTGGGAAAGAATCACCGGCCGTGCCAAACACACCACAGGAAGCATAAGAACCACTGCACGTGCTTCCGGTATTGATACAAAGACCAGCTGGACGAGCCACATAATTGTCTTGCCCGACTAACGTAAGCCCAACATCACTGCCACTTCCATCGTAACGAGCAACCAGCGTTTTCTGTCCGGCATCCGAATAGCCAAGTGTCGGTAATGTCGCGGTACCAGAGCCATCGAAATTGAGGCTCAGCGACGTCGGTGCAGCAGCACTGCCTGATACGTTCACCCCACCCAAGTCACTGACCATAGTGCCTGTTGGTGGTGAGTCGTAACGGGTATAGAAATCCACGCTCTTAGTAACATTCGAGAAAGCAGGAACGCACAGTGGCGAATTATCGCTTTGACGTACGGCCTGAATCGTCGCCGTGGCGGTACCTTTGCCCGAGAGAAAATCCGGAGTACTCACAAAAAAACCCGCGCTGGCAAACGTCAACGAACAATTGGCGGAATATCCCCCACCGTCTATCGAACACAGGTCACCACCACCAATTTTAGGCGGAGTCGAAAACGTAATTCCGATATTCGAAGTTCCGGGTGTTGTTTGTCTTAATTGAAAGGTGCCACTGCCGCCGGATAACGTACGGGTATCACCGCCAACCCAACCACTGGGCGACAGAATAATAGTGACGTCGTCGTTATAAGTTGATGTGCAATTCGCATCCGCACAGGCATAAACGGTGACGCTATGAGGGTTGCAGGTGAGCGCAGTCGATAGATAAGAAAAGCGGAAATGATCGGGCCCCGCAGGAGGTAGGTCGGCGTTAATCACAATATCACTGACGTACCAATTATCGCCGAGTAAATCGAACAAGCTGAATCCGCCACCAGTCATCACATAGCGGATCTGAAAATTATCGTGGTATGCATTGGATGGAAGCGAGGCAGAATAGGTGTAATTACTCCCGAGCGAAAGCAGCCCCAGAAAACCGTTATCAGCGACAAAGGTATTCAACGTCTGCCAGCCGCCGTCATCACGGCGATACTGAGCGACCAGGTTTTCACCGGGGTTGGGAGCCGCTCCAATAAACCCGAGTAATAAATTAAAAGGCACGGATACGTCGAAACTTAAATCGACAGAATCTGCTTCTGAAAAATCATAAACCTGCGACTCAACTTCGACATATCCGTTACGCAGGTTCAGTTCACCCAGTGAATTAATCACAGCACGAGAAGCATTAGATGTCACCCAATCCACACCCATGGTTGCGCCACCCAACAAATTAAAGAGCACAGGGACCGCACTCACCGGGCAAGATAACAGAACGACCAGACACAACGTCGATAGAGAGCGAGCGCGATAACCTGACTGGTGCGTTCTGAAGTTATTCATTTAACGAACCTCTTTTCTGTATATCACCCGTTCATGACCGCGATACACACCAAAGGTCGCCGTGGCCTCTGGGTCATCCCCAAAATTACCATCGTTATCGAAATCGCCCTCTAACCATGAAGGCGCATCATAAGTCACCGTCGCATCACCTGTATCCGGAGTACCGGGCACGGCTGTCGGCGCAGTCAGCGTTATGCCATCACTGCCACTGGTTCCTGACCCAAGCGTGCCACTGCCCGCTTGCACACTGCTCATGGCGCTGACCGTAGCGTTGGCATTGTCCCAGGTTGTGCATGAATCAAGCGTATTAGGCTGGTAAGCCCCATTCAGAAAATACTCGGTATGAAGAGGCAGAATCAGACTGTTGGTTTCTGGGCCATAACTGTCTTCCACTATCAAGCGCCCAAAACGCATATCCACACCCGATCCATCGGCCGTGAAATCGATCTGGTTCTGCACACTGGCTTCTCCGTCGCTGATGGCCGAGCCCACCTCGAATTCCAATGCTGGCTCAAACGGATTCACTTCAGCAGAGGCATTGCGCTGATACGTCACGGTATCCATTATCGAGAACTCGTATTGCATCTGACCCGGCGCAATCACGGTGAGTGTACCGTCGTTAAATTGAGTCCCTGGGGCGCCTGTAAGCTGCAGGGGTGCGCCTCCCGTTCCGACGGCAGCGGCATCCTCTGTGGGGTAAGTCACACTAGGTGCGACATTGCTTGCAGTCAGCTTGCGGAAATCATCGTGGGTGTAATTCAATGTTTCTGCTTTAGGGCTGGCACCATTAAAGGCGGTGAAAACCACTTTTGGTGTAATCAACCAGTCGATGGCTTCTCCAGTGTAAGTGTTCTCACTGGGGCAGGTTGGAGACCACTCTCCGGCATCCACTAAACTTGCCTCGAAATGGTCAGGAATAAATCGTCCCGTTGCCTGACTGCTAAATGCCTGTCGTGTAGTACTTGACGTCGATCCCAACGCCGCGCCGAAATACAAAGGCGGATTCGCATCGAAGGTGAATACACCAACTTCGCTTTGTGCCAGATTAACGACATTCACACCCGAACCCGAATGGTTATAAGCCGTAGGCGATATCACGCCGTTCACTCCCGGAGATGGCGCAAGCAAAGTAGAGCTCAGATCAACATTACCACCCGACTGATAATTCGGCGTAACGCTGTTGCCATCACAGAGATCTGAGTCAGGATCTGACTGCCATGCAACGGCAGACACATTCATTGGGAACGACACACCCGCCGTTCCAAACACTCCCCAAGACGCGTACGGGCCGGAAAAACTGCTGCCAGTGTCCACGCACAACCCCACTGGACGAGCGACATACGAATCACTGCCATCCATAATCAAACCAAGATCACTGCCCGTTCCCACGTAGCGGGCATGCAATGATTTTTGTCCAGCATCCATATAATTCAGGGCAGGCAGGGTGGCGAGTCCGGTGCCGTCAAAGTTCAGAGATAAGGTCGTAGGGAGTACGCTGTTTCCGGATACGGCGGCCCCTCCAAGCGTTGTCGACATCGTTCCGGATGCCGGAATGTCATAGCTGGTCCAGAAATTCACATTCTTCGTTACGTTGGCAAATGCTGGCGTACACTCCGCCGAATTATCGCTCTTACGAACCGCCTGGATGGTTGCATTGGTAATGGCTTTACCCGATATAAGGTCCGGCACAGACACCAGTAAACCTGAATCAGCGAACGTAAGAGAACAACCCGACGAATACGCACCGCCATCAATAGAACATTGAACGCCCCCACCACTGGCGACGGGGACTGACGAGGCAACCCCTAAGGTGACCGTTCCTGCGGTAGTGCGAGCAAACGAGAGTACATCACTGCCACCGCTAATCGTCACAGCGTTTCCGCCCACCCAGCCCGTCGGAGTGAGCACCACATCCACAGGGTCGGTATACAAACTTGAACAGGTTGCGTCTTCACACACCTGAATAGTGATGTCCTGAGGATTGCAGGTCAGCGCTGCCGAATTGTAAGACAAGCGGAAATGATCAATCGCAGAGGACGTATCATCGCGCGTTCCGACGTAAACATTATCGATATGATAAAAATCATAGCGTCGGAAGAGTAACGTTGTGCCATCCGCCTGGTAAAACCTTAAGCGGAAATCACTGTGCATCGCGTCATCGGGTACACGAGCTTCATAGCGATATATCTCGCCAGAATTGGAAGCCGACGGATCATGAAAATCAATCGTGCGCCAGGTTCCGTTGGCAAGATAAATCTGTACGTATACTTCCGCGGCGCTGGGATCTTCACTGTCGTAATTTCCGGGCGTAATGGCATCGGTCCCGCTAAAACTATCATCACCGTAACGAATCCAATATTCCATTTCCGCGAAAGTTTCACCCGAAAGATCAATACTACGGGTCGTGGTGGTACGTTCGCCACAACAGGTAAACATGCTGCGTGTCCCTGTCTCAGCCGTGTGATTACTGATCTGAGAAGTGAAGTTTCCATCAAAGATCGTCACATACCAGTCTGGTAGTACCTCCCCCGGAGGAGGAGTCATTAATAAGTTACGTTCGAAGTCATCGTAAAACAGCGGGTATTTTGTTGTACCCACCTCGAAGTCAGTCACTTTAAGGTCGTCGATGTGCCAGAAATCTCTTCGTGTTGAGGCGCTGCCGGAACCATCAGCCTGATAAAATCGGAAGCGGAAGCTACTGTGCAGGCCCGCAGCCGGAATCTTCGCATACACGTTGTAAGTATCACCGCCGCTGGAGCCGCCACCCTCCCATAGTTGAAGGGCCTGCCAGCTACCGTTATCCAGCAGAACGTCGAGGCGCAGATCATCGCCACTCGAAGGCCACTCACTGTAGTTATCCGATCCACTGCGGAGCCAAAAACTGACCTCTGCGTAATTTGATCCGCTCAGATCCATCACATCAGAAATCACATACACTTCATCACAGCAGATATACATACTGCGACTGCCAGAATTAGCGATATAAGTTCCAATCCCTGCCTCGCCTCGTGAACCGATAGGCGCAACAAGATAGGTGTGCGTACCACCATTTAAAGTTGAACGCTCGAAGTCATCGGACCAAAGATCAACCCTAGCGTGTACGCTTAGCGGCAGGCCTAAAATAATCAGCGTCCAAAGGATATAGCTGGTAAAACCCAGGTAATGACGGGCGCTTTTGTGGAGAGCGATACTACTCATCTCGCTCGTACCTCAAGAGTTCTAGTAGCCTGATCCATCCCTGTACCGCAACTGCCAATGGAATTGAGGGTGAATAAATCCTCACCATTGATGTTCATCTGTGAACAACTGACGCTCGCTTCACAACCTCGTAAGCCAGCGACATCAAAATCTGTTTCGAAAAACGGTGCCAATGCACACGACCTTCCAGCCGAGCCGTCCGGTGGCATTAACACATTTAATGCAGCCTCAGCTCCGGACTCTGCAGCATAAAAAGCACGCTGCCCCTGAATATGTAACGCGCCAGACTGAGCATTTGTCTGCTGCATGGAGCCCATTGCTGTGACAATCACCGCGAGCACCGTAATGACGAACAATGCCATCGGCAAACCAAACCCCGCTTGCGATGACCGTACTCTTAATCGATCTGAATCACGGAACATTCACTACCCTCACCTGCTGTCCCAGGGTTAAGGTTTCACCCGTTGTGGGATGCTGCAAAATGTACTCAAACGCAACCAACCCGTTTCGCGCTAACGTGGGGTTCTGAAACCTGAAGGTCATGGAGTTGGCCTGAAGTGGGAACGCCAGGACGCTACGACCACCAGCGAAATTCGTCGGTAAGGCCGCTTTTAAATTGGCGACATCACTGATAAACCCGTAGCCACGGTATCTATACAGGTACGCTCCATCCTGACAGATGGTCTCGGGGGCGGAAGACAAATAGTAACGACGTTCAGGAGAGTCAGCCGGAAACGTATGACCCGACGCCAGAGTCACATCCACAACGACATTACCGGCGGGAACCGAACCTATGTCCGGGGTAATCGGTCCCGGATCATTTTGAGCGTACAGGTTAGCAGAGGAAATTGGATAAACCGAAACGTAACCGCTGGCAGCCTGAGAGACCGAATATGGTGCCGCCCGGAATGACGTAATATCACTGCCCACAGAGAGATCTGTATACATAGAGGCGGCGACAACGGGCATAAACTCAACGCACAAGTTATCCGCTGTGGTTCTTATGCTGCCCGGCAAAGCGTCGCGTAACGCGCGACTGATCTGTTCGTTAACGACATAGCCCGCAGATGCGAGTTGTTGACGCCCATTGCTGGCAATAAATCCCTCACTGCTGGAACGAATAAACTGCACTGATACGGTAGCCAATACAGTCGCGACAACCATGGTCATCACTAACTCAACCAGAGTAAAACCACGCTGCCTCAGAAGACCTTGTTTAAACAGAGGAAAAATCATCAATAATTCCCCTTATAAACAGAGAACACAGATACATCGCCAGTCGGATCTGTGATCGATATATCAACGCGCTTTGATCCACCCGCCAATGTGCCAATACTGTTGTCGCAGGCTACATCGATCGTCACCAGAAATCCGCTATAGTCGGCGACAAGTGATGCGTCCATGGTGTCGGGGGATTCGTTGTTGATGGCATCGTAGTCATCAACGTCATCGTAGTTATCACGCGATTCGCCATCATCGGTTATCCGACAGGCGCCAGTGTAGGTCGGGACGCCATTTGTACCAGTGTCCTCGTCATAGCGTCGCGACAGAATTTCATCAAAATAAAGTTGAGCCAGATCCAGTGAACGTGTCTGAATCATGCCGTCTGCAGATCGGCCTGTGAGTACGCTGAATGCGCGTAGAGAAGCAACCAGGGCAAGAGAAATAATAACGATGGTGATCACCATCTCGACCAGGGACATACCGCGCATTCTTAGCATAAGTGCGACTCCCCCTCAGGGCTGACAATTACCAATATAGGCAAAACCACTGGCTGAAATACAAAGGACGTGCGTGTTTCCGCCGGAAAACACAAACTGGTTCTGAGCGGACGTTTCCGCATTAATATCGAAGCTGACAGAGACGCTGCCGCCGTTATTAAGAGTGATACCGTTGACGGCGAGACTAGCGCCACTGCGGGTGGCTTCCCGCGTACCGAAATCCGTCGCGCCTTGAGAAACCGAATACAACCAGTCGCTTGCTGTCTGGCTGACCGTCAGCGTTACGGGCGTCGCCGACACTGCGTTAACCAATGCGCGTTTCTGCGCAAGAATGGCCACAGACACCAACTGCTCCCGTGCAGCAATCGTGCTGTAACGATCCGTGTTAAGAAACAGACTACTGGCAGAAACGGAAATAATGGCGATCAGGGTGATCACCATTATCATTTCTACCAGCGTAAAGCCGCGCAGCTTACGCAAAGTAACCTCAGCAGCCGCCTGGGGTTACAACAACGGCTGGTGCAGCGGTAATCGGATTCTGGTTCTCAGTTGCTGCTGTCGCCGCCTTGTAGGTCACTGTACAACCTGCACCCGTGGTCAGCGTATACGTCAGCACTGAACCGCCCGCAGTACCACCACCAGTAATCGTATAATCGCCCGCTACCTGTGCTGCAGTAGTAATACCATCCTCATCGGCAGTGGGATAACCATTGACCATGGTGATGTCTGCACCTTCCAGGGTAACGTCAGCTCCCGGCGTACCACCATCTGCCAGCTGTTGTGCGTGTGCAATATTGGCCGCGGCACGCAAAGCACCTGCCAGGGCATTCAGACTGGCAACCCGGGCGTCCTCACCAAAGTCTGCAAAGCGTGGCAACGCAAAGGCAGAGAGCACACCGAGAATAACAATTACCATGATCAGTTCGATCAGTGTAAAACCTCTTTGTTTTTTCATATCCCGACTCCTGTGTGTTATCGGATGTTCCAGCTTACGCGGCCATCGGCCGAGCTATAGTCAATGTAAAATCTGTCGCCACTGGCTCTGTGGTAGTACCGACAATGTCCCTCTACGACTTCGATTCGGAAATCAGCGCCGGAGTCATCTCCGGTTGTCAGTGTCGGAACTTCTATATCCAGAAGACTATTCCACAGTCCCTCACAGCTACGTGTCGTCGTTACGCCTGTATCTGAATCCGTTTCAGAATCCCGCGGAACTGGCCAACCATCTTTATTCATGGTCATCCCGCTCAGCAGAGTGCTCGTCTTGTCGGTCATCCACGCTTTCCGGTAAATCATGCCTCCGGTCTGCAATGAGCTTCCTACCGACTTAACATGTGCACGCCAGGCATCCTCGATAATGTCATCCATTTTGGGCACCAGAATCAGTATCCCGACCATCATTACCGCGAGTGCGACCGCCGACTGAAGTAGAGAAAACCCCTTGCTTCTGACTGCGATCCGTAACGTCGTTGGCATACTTAAACCTTAGTCAACAATGGGAGGAACGGAGGGTGGATTAACGAAATAAAACATTTCGTGCATTACAAAAACGAAGCGCATTAAGCGGGCCAATATGTCTAACCTGACACCGCACCGCTTAACTCCCACACAGGCAAGAACACCCCCAATGCGAGCACCAATACCAATGCGCCTAAAAATATGAGGAGGATAGGTTCTATGGCGTCTGAGAGCTGTTTAAGCTCGTAGTCGACTTCCTCTTCATAAAAATCGGCGACCTCATCCAGCAAACGATCCACTGCACCGGTTTCTTCCCCTACGGACATCATTTGCAAGACAAGTGGTGTAAACAGGCCAGTTCGTTGTGCGGTGTTGGTCAGCCCTTCACCGCGTTGCACACCGTCTCCCATATCTGATACGGCTGAACCTATGTATCGGTTTCCAACACTGGCCGCTACAATTGACAGGCTATTCAGGATTGGCACACCCGCTGTCAACATCATGGAAAAAGAGCGGGAAAAACGCGCAAGGGCAATACGCTCAAAAATAGTGCCTATAAGAGGAATCTTCAGTTTGGTTCGATCCCACCAGACAGCCCCTTCGTCGGTGGCAACAAACTGTCGAAAAAATACTCCCCCTATGATCAGAGCGGCCAACAGAGTGTGCCACCAGTTCTGCATAAATTCCGACACGGTAATCAGAATGACGGTAGCAAACGGTAGATCCGCGCCCAATTTATCAAACACAGAAGAGAAGCTGGGAATGACAAACATGGTGACGACCACCATGGCAATGGTGATCGCGGTAATTACCATGATGGGATAGCGCAAAGCCGATTTAATCCGCTTTTTCGTTTCCCACTCCATCTCCAGGTGACCAACAAGGCGAATCAGTGCATCATCGAGATTACCCGTACTTTCACCAATATGAATCATGCTGACATAGATAGCGGAAAACAGTTTCGGGTGTCGTTTAAACGCTGACGCCAGATCCGAGCCGCCTACTAACTGCTCGCTGATATCTTGCAATACTGTTCGCAATTGCTCATTACTGGCACTCTCTGCCAGCCCCGTTAAAGCGCGGATAATTGGCACACCTGCTTTCGTCAGGGCATACAGCTGCCGGGTAAACAGGATCAGCTCTTCGGCGCCAACTTTTCGCGACCGTTGAACGGATTTCCCGTCTTTGGTCGGCATCGCCTTTTGCTGCTCGATCCTCAGAGGGGTGATGCCACGTTGCATCAATTGAGAAACGGCAACTTCGCGACTGCCAGCCTGAAGGGAGCCCTCTACCGCAGCCCCCGCATTATCGCGACCGCGATAGAGATAAATGGCCATTAAATTTCCTCACCATCCAGAGTTGCGGAGACGCGGAATACTTCATCAAGAGAGGTTAACCCCTCAGCGGCATAGTCCAGAGCGGACATCGCCAGAGGACGGAAGTACTGAGATTTGGCTGCTGCTTCGGCAAAGCCCTGAGAGTCACCTTTACGAAGGGCACCAATCATATTGCTATCCAGCTCCAGCAACTCGTAAATACCAACCCGGCCTTGATAACCGGTGTTATTACAGTGGTGGCATCCTCTTCCGCGCAGATACTGGCGACTTGCGCTACCCGGCTCCATGGTTTCAAGCCAAGCTTTTTCCTGCTCATCCGGTTCGTAGTTCTGAGTGCAATGCGGGCACAGTTTTTTGATCAATCGCTGCGCCAGTACCGCACGTAGCGAAGAAGCAACCAGGTAACTATCGACTCCCATATCCATCAAGCGTGCCGCAGCTGACTGCGCATCATTGGTATGCAATGTAGACAACACCATATGACCCGTCATTGCTGCTCTGAGACCAATCTCAGCGGTCTCATGGTCACGCATCTCACCAATAAGTACGATGTCCGGGTCCTGACGCAATGCAGCGCGCAATACCGTAGAAAACTCCAGGCCAACCTTAGTATTAACCTGCACCTGATTAATACGCGGTAAGCGATATTCAATAGGGTCTTCGGCCGTAATGATTTTCTTCTCAGCCTGATTTAACTGAGTTAACGCGGCATACAGCGTTGTAGTTTTACCCGACCCCGTTGGCCCCGTTACCAGTATCAGACCATGTGGGCGAGCGATCAGGTACTCGAACCGTTTACGAATCTGCTCACGCATTCCGAGCGCAGACATACTGAGTATCCCGCCGCTCTGATCAAGCAAACGCATCACCACCGACTCACCAAACTGCACTGGCATAGTCGATAAACGAACATCAATATTTTTGTTGCGAACCCGGATATTAAATCGACCATCCTGTGGCAGGCGCTTTTCCGAAATATCGAGACCCGACATGATTTTCAAACGGGAAACCAAGGCAGAAGCAACCCGCTTTTCTTTCATGACCTGCTCTTGTAATTCACCATCAACGCGTAAACGAATCCGCAGCTGATTTTCCTCAGGCTCGATATGTACGTCCGATGCTTTTACCTGCACAGCGTCTTCAAACAGACTCTGCAGAAGACGCACTACCGGCGCCTCAGACGTGTCAGATGCTGACACAATTGCATTGATATCGAAGTCGCTGCTTTGCAGCTCACCGGCCAACTCACCTGCAATCGACGCCATCTGCTCCTGACGACGATAAACATTATCGAGAATCGACAGGAGGTCGTCTTCCTGCACAAAAGCAGGCAAAACCGGACGTTTCAGAATACGCTGCAGATCATCGATCACCATAAGGTCTGTCGGATCGGCCATCCCCACCATGATGCCCGTCTGTTCTTCGGACAGAAGCAAACAGCGATAACGTCGGGCCTGAGTTTCGGGTAACTGCTGAATCAGCGCCGTATCCAATCGGAAACGGGACAAATCGATAAAGGGGTAACCGAAATAATCGGATAAAATGCTGAGCAGTTTTACTTCTGAAACAAAGCCGAGATCGGTAATGGCTTTACCAAGCTTTTTGCCCGTCCGCTTCTGCTCAACCAACGCCATCTGAAGCTGTTTCTGATCAATCAGTTGCTTCTCGAGTAGCAGATCGCCAACCCGAACTTTGCGCCGTAATCTTGCTTCCATGTTTTACTCCAGTACCGCTTTCTGGAATGCCACCCAGTCTTGCTGCGATTCACTAAGCAGATAATTTTCTGTCAGAAACTGCAGCCCCTTACGCGCTCCCTCAAGTGCTCCTGCATCAATCTGAGCCTGAGTGCGGGCAATTGCCCACTGAGCATTGGATGGTTCCTGCTGGATCAGTTTTGTGTATTTTTCTGACGCAGCCTGATATTGACCAAACATGTGTAACCCCGGTGCAACTGTGCTCAACCACACAGGGCTTTCGTTCCGAGCAAAGCGATCACTCAATGTAATAAAATCATCCCGCATGCCCTGTTCGAGATAAATACGCGCCTGAAGCGCTGGATATTCCATCGCTGGCCCCAGCGTACGCGCTTCTTGTAATTGTGCGAGCGCCCGCTGCCAGTCACCATTCTGGTAGTAGGTCACTGCGCGGATGTAAAAGGTTTCAGGGTCCATTCGACGGGTGACACTCGCCCTTGCAGCAGGTGCAGCTTCTTTGCGTGACACTGGAGCAGGAGCCGATGTTACTCGAGGCGCAACCGGTTCAGGCTCTGACTGCGCCTGATTTAAAGTCACGACCTCTTCCACCAGGCTCATATCAGATGCCACTTCAGGCTTGGGAGTCAGGTCCAGTACCACAGTTTCAGGCGTCCCCATTTCAGGGGTGTCTGTTGCTGTTGACTGTCGCTCTGAGGTAATCGCCGATGGCTTTGAGGTAATCGTCGATGGCACTGAGGTTGTCTGCTCAGGAGCAGATACCTCTGTAATTACGGGTACAACTGCAGGGTTTTCTCCCGAGGTTGGGATAACCGGTAACGCAGCGCGGTTAATAGAAATACTCGTGGTCTCAAAGTAATGGCTGAAATACAGCACCAGCGCTGCAGCGCACACAGAGACAATCAATGCAGGCCAGATCATCAGGCGCTGGTGATTCTCCTGGTCGGCATAACCAATGATTTCGCCGTGAGCAACATTTCGTTGACCATCCAGATCTTTCAGGACTTGATGTATAAGACTCATACCGCCTCCTTATAAACCAATGACAAGTTTCAAACGTTCATGCCAGCGGATGGGATGATGAACACTGGCGGTATCGTTAGCCGCTTGCTCCACATGCTGCGCATGCACCGCCTTCGCCCCCTGACCGAAAGCCGCCAGTAGCGACTTAGCCGCAAGTACATTTAATAAACGCGGTGTGCCGCCGCTACTTATCCAGAGAAACCGTACCGCACCTCGGGTGAATAAAGGCTCACCCCGGTAACCGGCACAGACCAGACGCTGATTCAGGTAGTGACTGACACTTTCAGGGCTAGGAAGAGCTTCGAGATGCGCCGATGTGGTAATCCGCTGACGCAACTGGCGAAAACGCTGCTGGTCGAGAATCACGTCCAGCTCGGGCTGACCGAACAGGACGATCTGAATGAGTTTTTGACGCTCTGTTTCCAGATTGGAAATCAAGCGTAATGCTTCCAACGTTTCAGGGGGCAAGCACTGAGCTTCATCGATAACCAGAACGAGTTTGCCGCCATTCTGCGCAACGCTGAGCAGGTGATTCTGGATGTCGTTACGCAGCTCGCTAAGGCGTTGATGCCCGGATAAACCAATCTCTGCACCGATCGCTACCCAAAGTGCGGTCGGCGACAAAGTTGGATTAGGGATGTAGGCGGTTTCTGCCTCTTCTGTAGCGAGGTAATTAAGCAGACGTCGGCATAGCAGTGTTTTCCCTGTGCCCACCTCACCGGTAACTTTAATGAAACCTTCCCCGGAAGACAGGGCATACTGAACGGATTCAAACGCTTCGTCATGGGAAGGAAAGCCGACATAAAAACCCGTATCAGGGGTTAATGAAAATGGAGTATCAGTCAGTCCATAATGCGTCTCGCATGCCTGCTTGATTTCGGTCACATTCATTTCACCACTCCGGTAGCAGGACGCGTGAATAACGACTATTTAATTGTTCGATTCTTTCCGCAGGCAACTGCGTTCCGATGATGCGAGGCTGGATTAAAATTACCAGTTCGCTCTGTACCGTTTCTTTGCGGGTCTGACGGAAAAGTCCACCCAGCAACGGAATGTCGCCCAACAGAGGAACCTTCTGCACCACGTCGTTGGTTTTATTCTGCATCAGACCACCGATAACCACGATCTGCCCTGAGCGTGCACGAATGATAGAGTCTGTCTCACGCACTGTACTTGCCGCGACAGGCAGAGAGTATTCATCGTCGTTTAACTGAATACGTTTTTGCTTCTCTTCGACTTCAGTGACACTCGGGTGGACGTGAAGCGTAATGTCTTCGTCATCGCCGATCTGAGGGGTAACATCCAGAGCGATCCCAGAGAAAAATGGCGTCAGTTCGATCTCTGGCGTATCCGATGTACCAGTCACAGTCGCAGTAGTCGTGCTGGTCACATCCGTTACGAAGTACTCATCGTTACCAACTTTAATGACCGCTTTCTGGTTATTAACCGTGGCTATGCGCGGGCTGGAAAGTACTTCGACATCGCCCTGGGTTTCCAACAAGCTAAGTGCACCGGAAAAGTTTCCGGCATCGACATTAAGACTGAATATACCGCCGAGAATATTCGGGTCGTTTAATGACTCCGAGCTCTGCGTTGCCCATACGTCGTTTTTGCCAGTCTGAGCCGCAATGGTGCTCCAGTTAATGCCACTCTGATAACCGTCGCTCAGGGTTACCTCGACGATTTTGGCCTCGATAAGCACCTGTTTCTGAACGGTCAGCTCGGCTTGTTCCAGATAACGCTGAACCTGAGCAAGTGTAGTAGGCATCGCCCGGGCAATGACAAGACCCGCGTGGGCGTCAACTACAACAGATGCGCCTTCTTCTGAAGCCATCATAAGTGTCAGAGTGGAACGCAGATCCTTCCAGAATTCTGATCCCGTCAGTGTTTCAACCTCAGAGGAATTTACCTGGCTACCGTCGTATTCACCAAAAACAGAAGAGGCCACGCCTGAGCCTTCACCGTCAGTCGTCGTCATACCGCTGCTGACCTTCATACCCGAACGGCCAGAACGCATCACATTGAGGTAGTTGATAGGAAAAATACGTGTCTGCGGTGCCTTAGGTAAAATCTGCACACCATACGCTGACTCATTAAAGTCGTAGCCGTACACATCGCGCACGGCCATAAGTGCTTCGCGCACCGTTACGTCTTTCAGGTTAAGCGTAATACGACCGCTCACATCCGGATGCACAATCATATTCAAGCCAGTGCCATCGACCAGGCTGTTAAAAAATGCCGCAGCCGGGACTCTGTTCGCCGTGACATCGAATCTGTCTTCTGCCTTTTCAGGCAGTGCGACGGGAGGCATCAGACTACGTGGATCAATTGATGGAGCGTCTGCGACCAGCAATTTCTGTGTTGTGGGTTTCTCTTCATCCACAACCTCAGTCGACGACTTAGGCGCAGTAGCGGCACAAGAGGAAAGGAGCAGCGACATGGCAACCGACAATGCAACGACTGCAGCACGAGGCATGGTTTTACTATTAAGTCTTTTCACAATCTGCATCCTACTCACCAGAATGTTTCGTATTACTAAGTAAAGACAGTGTTTTCATTTTTTGCCTGTATTTCAGAACAACTTTGTCTGAAGTAATGCGCACGACACGCGCACCGGACACTGTATCTCCCTCTTTGACGAGCTTGCCGTTGACGATGGCTGAGGTGCCCGTCGCACCTGTTTTAATCTGCTGAACCGCAAAACTTGTTTTGGTTGGCGCAGCTTTACGCTGTTCCACTGGAGCGAACTGAGGTGGCCTCATCGGGTCCTGACTGGCTGCCACGGAAAGACTGCTTATCAGCACTACTGTCACTGCGATATGTTTAATCACTGAGAATTTCCTCGCGCGTACTGAGGGTAAACACTTCCAGGTACAATTCGCCGGTCGGGTAATTTTCGACGGTGTAATTAAGTGACTGCCAATACAGCTTCCAGGGCATGGAGTCGAGGCGCTGCAGATAACTCATCAATGAGGGGTAGTCCGCTTCCATACGAATTTTCATTCCGTGTCGGAATAAATCCACGTCACTGAACTCGGCCCCTAAGGCAATACTCTCGCCTTCTGTGTTTTCAAGGCTCACTAACTTCAGACTGGTGTCCTGAGTCATCATAGATTCAAGCACTGATGGCATATTTTCAGGTGCGACCAGAGTGTCGGTCAGGCTCTGAATACGCTCATCAACGACGGCCTTCTGTCCGATGACTTTCTCGATGTCATCGCGCACCGCATCATTAGGGTCTAAAACTGGGGTGCTGCGGAGTCGTTGCAAATGCGCTTCAAGACGCAGTGAGTTGGTTTCCAACTCGTTGGCCTGCATACGCTCGTTAATGGCATTGCTCCACAAAGGAGCTGCGATAAAGAAGAGGAACACAGCTGCAACCACAACATGACTGGTTACAAGGATCAGCTTGCGCTCACGCTGTGACAACGCCCGATACTTATCCAGACCAGACAGAATTCTTGGGTCCTGCCACCAGAGTAACTTCATAGTCGTCCCTCCCTGGCTCGACGCTGGATCTCAGCGGCAGTCAGTACGGCAGTTTGTGAGGACACCTGGTTCTCTTTCTCGCGAGGACGAGAGTCCAGTCGGAATGTCAGCCAACGGTTGTTTTCTTCTTTGCGTACATCAACAAAACGAAATGCCTGTTCGGTAAACCCACTGCGCTTCAGCAGGTCGGAGACGTACCGGGACACCTTCGCTGGGTCATCGGTATAACCGGTAATATCGATGTGACGACCTTCTTCATAAAAGGCGAAACTTTTCAGCCACACGCCTTTTACGTCTTGCTCACCAAGCTGCGAAACCATCGTGGTAAAAGATCGGCTGCTGTCTAATTCCTGCTGCGTCAGATAACGCAGGATACGTTGTGAACTTTCCAGATCACTGCGTAATTTAGTGCGTTCATTGACCAGTGCGTCATCCAACTGCAGGGGTGGACGCTCGCTCTCGATATTCGCCACCTGCTGTTCTACCAGCGCCTGTCGTTCCGTCATGTTTTCCAGACGTTGACCTTGGTAGTACCAGTTAATCACCAGACAAAATATAGCGAACGCAGCAACACCGACATGAACGGCCGCACCAATCAGGATGAGACGTAAATCAGTGGGAATTCTTGGAGGCTGAAATTCCTCCAGATAGAAGTTCACACTTTGCTTAATTTCCCAAGTCATAGCTCAGTGCTCCTCCTAATGCGATGGCCAGCGAAGCGGTCAGAGGAACCTCGCTCTCCTGGCGATTAAAGGACGTCTCAAGCGACATCAAGCGAACAGGGGTATTCACACGCTCTTCCAACTCACCCAGCGCATCGGTCACATCAACGCCATCCGGCTTCATCACCCATAACTGAGAAACGGCACCGAGGCCTAACTGACTTTCGAAATAGTCCATCGAGCGTTGCAGCTCGAGCGCGAGCACATCAATTCGGCTGTTGGGCTGCATACTCAACCCACCCTCTTCCACATTGAGCGAGCTAAGGCCAAGGTCGTCGGTGCCTAAAGAAATTTGACGGGTAAAGTAAAGCGCCCCATCCCGATACAGGTAGATAACACCACTGTTTTCCTCAAGGCGCAGAACAGCGACGCTGTCTTCTGGCTCAATGTTGGCAAGAAGATTAAGCACAGCCATTTCATTGATGAGGATCTGTTCGAGTTGCAGGTCATGACTACGGCAGAAATCGACGATATCCTGCAGGTAGGCACGGTCCGTGATGGCGGCGAAGGCCATACTCATTCGTCCACGATAGGCATCACCCGGTAACGGGAACGCCTGTAAGACTTTGTCTGCAGCCGGGGCCCCAACCAGTTCGTCAATTCTGAAACTAAGCGCATCGGTTAGCTCTTCCGGTGGAACTGGCGGCGAATCCACCAACTGCAGATCGTATTGCTCGACGTCCATGCAAACGACGGCAGGTGATCCACCAAGCCCCTGCTTATCAATCCATCCAGCTAGCTTCTCAAAGCCTTTTTCACCATCTTCTGGGACAAAACTGGAGATGACGCCACGCTGTGTTCGATGAACGGCCCAATAACGACCGTGATTGATCTCGATACCAAGACAACCCTGCGCGGTGCTTCGCTGTTTCAGCCACGGCAATTGCATGGCAACCCTCACACATATCCAATACTCAGAATCTGAGTGTAGACCATGGTGGGAAAAGCGATGGTCTGAGCCGACACGCCTGACTATAATGACGTCGTATCACTAGCGAAAAGGCCCAAATGGATAATATGACATCTAATTATCTGCAGCTTCGCTATCACACCACCGCTTACTAACGCTTCATTCAGGATCTCCGCGTGTTCCACATCGTATTGTTCGAGCCCGAAATTCCGCCAAATACAGGCAATATCATCCGCCTATGTGCCAATACTGGCTGCCACCTGCATCTGATTGAGCCCTTGGGTTTTGATATGGAAGAAAAGGCACTCCGCCGCGCCGGTCTCGACTACAGCGAATGGGCAAACGTAAAGATACACGAGGACTACGCAAGCTTTCTGAGCACAGAGGAACCGCAACGACTGTATGCGCTCACCACAAAAGGCAGTACACGCCATTCTGACGTATCGTTTGTCGCAGGAGACTATCTGATGTTCGGGCCTGAGACCCGTGGTTTACCGGAGGACGTGCGCATGGGTATCCCGCACGAACAATGGCTACGCCTGCCTATGCTTGAACACAGTCGCAGTATGAATCTATCTAACGCGGTTGCGGTGATGGTGTATGAAGCCTGGCGCCAACTTGGCTACGAGGGCGGCCGGTAAGTAATACCTTCGCCGTCACCTCCAGACTCACACTACACAAACAAAAACGCCCCGAATCTTCGGGGCGTTTTTGTTATCAGAACGAACAGGGCTTAGTGAGTAGGTTGCTCACCGGCCTGTTGAGCCTGTGCTTCTTTAACACGCTGCTGGTAAAGCGCGTCAAAGTTGATCGGAGCCAGCATCAACGCTGGGAAACCGCCTTTAATCACCAGGTTATCTACATTCTCGCGTAGATATGGGAAAAGAATATTTGGACACATGGCACCCAGCATTGGGCCCATTTGCTGCTCTGGAATGTTGGCAGCAACGAACAGACCGCACTGTACCAGCTCAACCAGGAAGGCCGTTTCGCCGTCGTTTTTGGCAGTCACGGTTACCTTAACAGCCACTTCGTAGTGCTGCTCATCGATTTTGCGACCGTTTGTGTTCAGGTCGAGCTTCACCTCAGGCTTCCATGGCTTAGTGAAGGCCGCAGGAGAGTTAGGCGCTTCAAATGAAACGTCTTTGGTGTAGATACGCTGCAATGCGAACTGAGCCTGTTCTTTGTTTTCTTCAGCCATTTTTACAATTCCTGTTAACTGTTATTTTTTTACCACGGGCAGATTCTGGCTATTCCATTCCATCATGCCGCCTTTCATACGAACAGTATTAAAGCCCTGCTCGCGCAGCATCTTACCTGCCGCCCCGACCGTCTGACCTGACTTACATACCAGTACGATAGGTTGCTTACGATACTTCTCAAGTTCGCCGGTGCGACTGGACAAACTTGCGAACGGGATATTGATGGCGTTAACCAGGTGACCCGTTTTGAAATCGGCCTTTTCACGGATATCCAGTACGATCGCATTCTCGCGGTTAATCATCGTGGTCGCTTCAGTGGTGGAAACGCTCTGGCCGTTACGACGGTTGTTGTCCCACAGCAGGGCAACCAGAAACACAACCCAGATGGCCACCAGCCACCAATACTTGATGGCAAACTCTATATACTGATCCATTAATCTGTCTACTGTCTTTAACAATGGAGGCCGGAGTATAACGCCAGAGCCGCCCCTACTCCACCGTACGCCTGTGAATAATTCGCATACACCGAGCCTGCTCTGAGGTGATATACTCCCGCGAAATTCCAAAATCATCCTCTCTACACAGAACAGGAGTTACGATGTACAAGCTCGTACTGCTACGACACGGTGAAAGTGTCTGGAACAAAGAAAACCGCTTCACTGGCTGGAAAGACGTTGATCTGACTGAAACCGGTGAACAGCAAGCCCGTATGGCTGGCAAACTGATGAAGGAAGCAGGACTGGAGTTTGATACCGTCTACTGCTCTGTACTCAAGCGCGCCCTGCGTACACTGAACATCGCTCTTGAAGAGATGGATCGCCTGTACCTGCCCGTTGAAAAGAGCTGGCGTCTGAATGAGCGTCACTACGGTGCTCTGACTGGCCTGAACAAAGCCGAAACCGCTGAAAAGCACGGTGAAGAGCAAGTGAAGATCTGGCGTCGCAGCTTCGACACGCCGCCTCCGTTCGTTGAAGAAGATAACGAATTCTTCCCGGGTCACGATCCGCGTTACGCCACTATCGATAAAAACATCCTGCCACGTGGTGAGTCTCTGGCTCTGACTATCGATCGTGTAATGCCTTTCTGGCACGACACCATCCGCCCAAGCATTCTGTCTGGCAAGCGTGTACTGATTACCGCACACGGCAACAGCCTGCGCTCACTGGTGAAATACCTGGACGACATGGACAACGACAGCATCCTCGCACTGAACATCCCAACGGGTGTGCCTCTGGTGTACGAACTAGATGAAAACCTGAAGCCAATCAAGAGCGGATACCTGGGTGATCCGGAAGAGATCAAGGCGATGGTTGACGCAGTAGCCAATCAGGGCGCTAAGTCCTCCTGATTGATACGTCCTGTTCAGCATGAAAATGATGTTGCTGCGCTCGACGCTACTCCTGATGATCAGTCTGTGCCTACCGGCATGGGCTGATGATCAGACACGGCTTGATGAAGTAAAAGCCGAAATCAAAAAGCTTCAGAGCTGGCTCAGTGACGCCCGCGAAGAACATGATGAACTGCAACAAAAGCTGCGCAAATCCGATCAGGATATTGCCGCTCTGCTCAAGGAAATTGAGCAAACCCGCGCACGATTGCGTGAGGAGCAGACCCGGCTAAAAAAGCTCCAGGCGGAGCAGGCTCAGGTTCGTCAGCTCCGTAATCGCCACCAGACATTACTGAGCCAACAAATCCGCGAAGCCCGTCAGATGGGTGACGAAGCAGCGCTACGCTTCTGGCTCACTCAGGATGATCCCGCACAGAATCAGAGAATGACGCGCTACTTTGGCTACTTCAATCGCGCACGTCTCAAGAACCTGACAGAAACCATCGCCGAACTGCAACGGCTCGACAATCTCGAAGTACTTATTGCTGAACAGCAGCAGGCTCTGCAAGAGACCGACGCCCGTCTGACTCGCGAGAATAACAAGCTGGCTTCACGCCGCAGCGAACAACAGACACTGCTCGCTAAGCTGAATCGCCAGATGACAAGCGAAAGCCAGCGCCTGAAGCAGAGAGAAGCCGACCGTAAACGCCTCGAATCACTACTAGCCGAAGTCGAAACCCTGGTCAGTAACAGTCCTCGTCATAACGACGAAGTCCCGTTCAAACACATGCGCGGAAAATTACCACGCCCTCTGAACGGGCCGGTGCTCGCCGCCTTTGGCAATCGCAATGGTCCCAATGCCCGTTGGGAAGGCTGGAAAATCGGTACTCGTGAGGGAGCTGATGTCACTGCCGTTCATCACGGACGCGTGGTTTTCTCCGAATGGCTACGAGGATTTGGATTATTACTTATCCTCGACCACGGTGACGGTTACCTGAGCCTCTATGCCCACAATCAAACGCTTCTACGCGATGTCGGTAGTTGGGTTAACGGCGGAGAAATAATTGCCACAGCAGGAAAAAGTGGCGGCCAACAAAGTGCGGCCCTGTACTTTGAAATACGTCATAAAGGACGCCCGCAAGATCCTGCTGCCTGGCTCCGAAGAGGCTGAGGCTGAATTCCCAAAGTCGGTTGTAAAAACGGCCTTTCTTAACAGTTACCGGCTTTTGTGCCATGCTTGACGCTCAACGTCACTGAGCGAGTGAACATGCTACGGAAACATCTGCGTCACCCCCTGATTGCCGGTATGGCGATCAGTCTGTCTTTTTCTATTTCAGGTCATGCTTCAGAAGCCACGTCACCCGACTCGACCGAAGCCAGCAGTGACGAAAATGCGATTCAGATCCAGCAAGAACTTCCACTTCAGGACTTGCGGACTTTCACCGAAATTTTCGAACGTATCCGCAGCTCCTACGTTGAAGAAGTCGACGACGAAACACTCTTCAACAATGCTATTAAAGGTATGTTGAATTCACTCGATCCACATTCGGCCTACCTACAAGAAGAGGACTTCTCTGACCTCCAGGAAAATACCTCGGGTAAGTTTGGTGGACTGGGTATCGAAGTGGGTATGGAAAACGGCTTAGTACGCGTGATTACGCCAATTGATGACACCCCTGCAGAAAGAGCGGGCATCCGTGCTGGAGACCTGATTGTCAGTCTCGATGGGGAAGCCGTCATGGGACTCAGTCTGGGTGATGCGGTCGAACGAATGCGTGGCGAACCGGGTACACCAATTACCATCGAAGTACGTCGTAAGGGCGAACAGGAACTGCTCAGTTTCACTATTGAACGAGCTGAAATCAAAGTGGCCAGCGTTCGAACTGAAATGCTTGATAGCAACATCGGCTATGTTCGCCTGACCCAATTTCAGGAGAATACCGGTAACGAACTCAAAAGCGCACTGCAGAAATGGAAAGAGACCACCGAGTTAAATGGTCTGATTCTCGATATGCGAAACAACCCGGGCGGTGTCTTGCAAGCCGCCGTCGGTGTTGTCGATACCTTTATCTCCGAAGGGCTGATCGTTTACACAGAGGGACGCTCCCCTCTTTCTGACGTCCGCTATCACGCAAGCAGTGACACCTTAATGCCGGATATCCCGATCGTGGTATTGGTTAATGGTGGCTCGGCATCGGCCTCGGAAATTGTTGCGGGTGCTCTGCAGGATCATGGACGGGCGGTTATTGTAGGTACCCGTTCATTTGGTAAAGGCTCTGTTCAGACCGTATTACCGGTATCAGACACCGCAGCGGTTAAGCTGACTACGGCGCGCTACTTCACGCCAGACGGTCGCTCAATCCAGGCTCAGGGCATTGCACCCGACATCGTCGTCGAGCAGAGTGAAGTCACACCAAATGAACAACGCTACTACAAAGAATCAGATTTGCCGGGGCACCTGGAAAACCCAGATGGTGAGAACACATCCAGTACAGCTGATGCCAACGATGACGACACCAACAAGAGTGACGATCTGATCAGCCGCGATTTCCAGCTGTACGAGGCGCACACCCTGTTGCGTGGCGTTGCCATATTGGCACCCGCATCGAAAAAGCCGGCTAAGTCAGAACAGTAACTGGGGCTCGAGTGGGTCAGACAATACAACGATGGCTCACCCTGCTGTGCCTGTTAACAGCAAGCCAGGTGTTTGCTCAGCCAACGCTCGTCATCATCATTGACGACGTGGGCAACAATGGCCCGCTGGGCGAGCGAGCGGTGAACTTACCCGGCCCCGTCACACTTGCGTTTCTGCCGCACACCCCTCACGCGGCAAGACTGGCTCGTAAAGCAGCGGACTCGAATAAGGGCATTATGTTGCACGCTCCTATGGCCAACGCTACGGGGGCCGCGCTGGGCCCCGGCGCTCTCACCGAGGACATGTCCCCCGAGGAACTGCAACAAACCATCCACGACAGCATTAATGCCATCCCTTTCGTGCAGGGCGTTAACAATCATATGGGTAGCAGACTCACCGCCAACCAAACCGCTATGAGCGCCATTATGCCGGTCATTCAGCAACATCATCTGTATTTTATTGATAGCCTGACCAACCCCGCCAGTGTTGCTCAGTCAGAAGCCAGATCGTTGGGCATTGCCACTGATCGTAGGGACGTATTTCTCGATAACGACCGCTCTCTTGAAGGGCTGTTTCAGCAGTTTGAACGTGCTATCAATATTGCCGAGCGTACCGGCAGCGTCATATTGATTGGTCACCCTTACCCAGAAACACTCGATTTTCTCGAAACGGTTTTACCGCCGCTGATTGCCAATGACAATGTCCGACTTATTCCCGCAGATGAACACCTGAAAAATAACGCCTGGCTGACAAAAGAGAACGCGACACCGTACCCGGTATCGCGTTTGCAAATGCAGTTGATACTGCCCAGCTCTGATATGAAAAAAGCGAAGCACTGATATCGCTCGAGCTGATAATTTTTTAAGCATGCTTGTTCAATTTCTACAGGCAAGGAAGTGTACAGGCAAGAGATTCTCCAGACTCACAGCGCCTCAACAAAATTGATTAACTGCTGACGATCTTGCTTATCAAGCTCAACAAATGCATTTCGTGACCTGAGGGCCTCGCCACCATGCCATATAATGGCTTCTTCAACAGAACGTGCACGGCCGTCATGCAGCAGTGACAATGTTTTCCCAGTATTTTTCTGTAGACCGATTCCCCACAAAGGCGCAGTACGCCACTCATGACCTGATGCTGCATAATCAGGACGATTATCTGCCAATCCATTGCCCATATCGTGAAGAAGAAGATCGCTATATGGCCAGATTTTCTGGCCTGCTAAATGGACTGCTGACGCATCATCTGAAGTAACAAAAGAAGGTTGGTGACACTGCTGACAACCTATCGAATGAAACAGCTGCTCCCCTGCCTCATGGTCTTTACTTAATCGCGCGGCGGGCACTCCGGTATGACGAAGAAATTCGACAGTTAAGGTCAACAGGTCATCAGGGAGCTCTACACCATCCTGATTATTACCAGTTGGCTGTTTTAAACATAAAGGCTGAGCTTCGGTACAAGGCTGAACCGGAAACAAGGTGTTCGAAATTCCAATATCATCTGCAAACGCTGCGGCCACAGTCGTCTCTATATCAGGACGATTTGCCTTCCAGCCAAAACGCCCGTAGGAAACGGCCCCATCCGAGACGCTCCAAACCTGGTTAACTCTTCCTGATATGCCATCTTGATTTAAATCTTCAGGATCTGCGAGTCGATCAATATCAGATTGCCTGATAGCTTCAATTAAACCGACACCAAACATAGCCGGAGCCTGTCGCAAACTGAATAGTGTTTCCGGATGCATAGGGCCATAGGCAATATCCCGTAAATCAATACGTGGACGCCCTAATGTGACCACTGTGTTATCCGGATATTTGAACGGTGTCTCTTCCCAGATAACACGAAGGTCAGCTTCAGCACGGAGATCGCCGGGCCCGGTAGGTAGCCCTAACTGACTCTTTAATCCCGTCGCCTGAGTCTGAACCTGATGGCCATAGGTGGGCTCAGGCACGGAACCTGACTCAATACTTTCTCCGGGGATACTTAGCCGTACAAAGGCCGTAAAAACGGGCTCAGAATCATCGGTTGGCAGAGTGCCACGCCCTCCTTCGATATGGCACCCAAGACAACTACGCGCATTGAAGAGCGGCCCCAGACCGTCACGCGCCGATGTACTCGCAGGCGCGGTCACCCAAGGCTGATGAGCCAGTGCTCGCCCTGCGTAAAAATCCGATTTTTGCTGCGCACTCAGTGATGTCACAGGCATGTCAAAACGGACAAGATGACTTGTGCCAAACGTCGCCAGACCACCAGCAAGCCTTTGTTCGGCCAGCGTGTCAGAGTCCTCGCATGACGCCAACAATACACTCGATAACAGCAAGAATACTCGCCATGAAAACGCAAAAAGCCGGCACAATGCCGGCTTCTTGTGATGCAGCTCCTGCTTACTGATCACAACGAGCCGTAGGGTCCGCGGTGTCACAGGCAGAAACATCAGGATCGACAACCACCTCGTTAATACCCACCGCTTCGGCAATCTCGCTGATAATGGCTGCTTGTGCATTCAATGCGAGAATGGTTTGCGCAATTGGGCTATCCAACTCAGCATTCGCGGCCATTATCTGAACATCAAAAGGCTGCCCTGAACGCGCCAACGTATCGATTTCAGTGTATTGCTCTTCTGTAGCAGACAGAGCAACCGTCAGGCGAACTGCCAGTTCCCCCTCTCCGGAGTCTTTCAGCCAATCGTCGATGCCATAGCCATCAACCGCATTTGCTGTCTCATCATCGAGCCCGTCAAGAGTACTGTCATAGCCAGCATACGAACCAAAATAGCTGTTCGAAATGCCCTCAGCGTTCAACCAGATATCCCGGTGGGTGTTATCCGAGAAGCAAGAATGTTCATCCTCTTGGGAGTTAGCAGTAAATGCAATCTGCATGCGCTCGCCAGCCAGCTCACCTTCGGAAAGCGTACCCATACCAGTGAAAATCTCGGTTAACCGGGTAAGCGCCTGCTCCTTTGTGTCTACCGTTGTGAACGCAGTACGATAATCTGCACCATCCGCCCATCCGTCTCGTACGGATTCAAGATCGGCAATCAGCTTATCAACAGCAACTTCAAGAAACTTGTGACGTCGGTGCGATTCAATGCTGGAGTCATACGCGGCGTCGACATCGTCATCCGACTCTGCGGTTGCGGCGTCGTAACTCGGCTGAAAATCTTCAATAGGTCGATCACCACCCTTGTCGTAGAATGAGTCATCTTCCGTTGCGTCTTCTGCATCCAATACCTTGATCGCTTCCTGACGGTCCGTACCGTCAGTCGTCTCTGCGTCGTCATTCAGATCCTGACCCCAAAGCAAAAACTCAATTGCATGGTATCCAGATATGACGTCATGTTCGTCTTCCGCCGTGGCGGAGTTTTCCAGCAGGTCTGCGTTAATCTCGATACTGGTATCACCAATAATGTTGGTTTTCGGCATAGTTGCGTTGTAGTTGTCGCTATCTACTGCGCCACCACCATTGATCCCAACGCCATTCCCCGTCACCCCAATCTGGCTATCACCAAAATCGGTATCGTTAACCTGAACGTAGTCGATCAAAGCTTCGCCGAGAGGCCATGCATTAATGGCATCCTGGGGGCCGTTGGCACTACCATAATCCGTTGAATCAATCGGACTGTTGCGGAAGCGATAAACCTCCGTCTGGCCGTATGGCTCGCGCGCAACCAGCCAAGCTCTCTTCGCGGCCTGCAAGTTGATCTCACTCGGGTCTGCCCGGAAGGTTGCCAGCGCTGACTTCAGTGCCTGTGCCGCCACAACAGAATCAGAATACGCGGCGTAAGCGATGTCCGCGTTAGTGGTCAGTACTTTACGAACATTTTCCAGATCCAGAATATCGCTGGTGCTGCTTTTATCGCTGCCACCACAAGCGGCCAGAGAACAGGTCGCGACCACGATGGCCAGACGAGAAAACTTCATATGAGACTCCAGTATCCATATGCATTGAGAATGCTAATAATTATATTTCTCTACAAATACATTGCTGCCTCAAGCGCCCCGGAATCAGAGCAGCAGCAACCACACAGAGAGGACACCTCAGCTTAAAATACTGAGAATGATTTGCAAACTAAATTCCGACTGTTTGAATGCGCAATACGCGCTTGAAAGAGCAGCGACGCACAGACTGGCTAGTGCCAGTTCGTACGCCACGCTTTGCCTCGCAAGGCCTCACACGAGCTTAAAGCCAGCGGATTTTGCGGAACAGCGCTAACAAGCCAACCGCGATACTGCCCATTGCCGCAAGCAGGATGAAATAGCCATTTTCTATTTTAAGCTCAGGAATGTATTCGAAGTTCATTCCGTATAGCCCCGCCAAAAAACCCAGTGGTACGAAAATCGCCGTAATCACCGTCAGGACCTGCATGGTGCGGTTCAGCTGGTGAGAGGCAATCGATATATAACCGTCGATCAGGTCACCACTGATACTGTAAAAAATCTCAGCAAGGGTATAGAGACGATCAAACCGGTCGTGCAGGTCAGTGATCGCATGTCCCATGGTGTCGTCTTTGCAGTTCAGAGCGATGTATTCCTCCGAACGCAGTTCATCAGTGATATTCCGGTGATAGTTAAATAAACGGCGCAGCTTAACCAGGCGCGTACGGTAGGTAACCAGCTCGCGCATGATGTCGTCGTTACCGTTGCTCATCAACGAATCTTCGATGTCACTCAGACGCTCCTCAAACTTCAATAACGCATCCAGATAGAGACCCGCCGAGGTATGCATGATACGCAGTGCCAGGTATCCCGGACCTTGCTTAAGCAACGCTGCACCCTGATCAGTGAAGAGCTTTTCGATGCTCACAGCTGGCTTAGGGTGACGAGTCACCAGAAAGTCGTCGCTAACAAAGAATGCAATATTCTGCGACTGGTGCTCCAGCTCTTCGTTGAAGCTGGCGATACCTCGATACAGCACGAAGGTAAATCCATCGAACTCTTCGAGTTTGGGAGGGTGACGATCACGCTGAGCATCCTGAACCGCAAGCGCATGAAGCCCCATGCTCTCCAGCAGTTTACGTTCGCCAGCGACGTCTTCTTCCTGAATATCCAGCCAGAACTTTCCCTGGCGATGGCGTTGCCATTCGATTAACAGCTCGGTACCACCGGTGCGTACACCACCTTCACCACTGTCCAACATGCATCTGATCATAGGTCTTCCTGTTGTAGCGCAGATCGCTCAAGCGATATCAGAACAGCGTCTGTTGCTGCCTGATAATTTCTGCAAAATCATGTCCGGTAAACTGGAATATAGAGTCCGCTACCGGCTGTAATTGTTTTTCTAAGTAATGCTGATAATCCAGAGTCGAGGTAGTCAGTTCAATCGGCTCCGGACCACCCAACGTAATCACATAACTGACCCACCCACCGCGCGTTTCATATCGGGCTGGGCGATTCTGCGACTCCAGCCACCGATCCATAACCGCCGCAGCCTTGGCGTGCGGCGGCCGGCTACGTTGGTAATGCGGTAACGGTCTACGTAAGCGTTTACGGTATATCAGCAACGTATCGCGCTGGCCATCAAAAAGCGCCTGAACCTCACTTTTGAGCCAGTCGAGCCAGGGCTCATCGGCAAATACCCGGCGATACAATTCTTTCTGAAACGCACGAGCCAGAGGCGTCCAGTCACTTCGCACTGCTTCGAGCCCCTTAAAAACAAGCTCGTTATCCTTCGCCCTGATACCGGCATAACGCTTTTTGCTGCCCGTGTCCGCACCTCGTATCGAGGGCATAAAGAACTGGCGATAATGCGTTTCGTATTCCAGTTCCAGATAGCTTTTGAGTCCAAACTCCCGGTTCAGTTCATTTGTGAGCCAAAGATTAATATCAACCACCAGCTGCTGGCCAAGGGCGTCCGCCTCGGTATCGCTGAGTGAGTGGTCAACCCAGACAAACACCGAGTCAGTGTCACCATAAATAACCTGATAACCGCGTTCAGCAATATATGCGGTCGTTCGCTGAATAATGTCGTGGCCGCGTTTTGTGATCGAGGCGGATAGGCGCGTGTCGTAAAAGCGACACCCTTCCGATCCCAGTACGCCGTAACACGAGGCCATGATAATTTTAATCGCCTGTGATAACGGCGTATTACCTGCTTTCTTCGCTCTTTCTCTCAGGTCACCAAGATGCTCAATCAGGTCCGGAAGAATGTGTTCTTGTCGATGAAACTGCCCGCCAAAATAACCAGGAATTAAGTCCGTACTGACAGGGCTATCCGCATCGAGCATACCGACGATCAACCCCAGCGGATCAATCCGGAAAGTTCGGATAATAGAGGGATATAGACTTTTAAAATCCAGTACGAGTACGTGACGATAAATCCCCGGTCTGGAATCCATCACGTAACCACCGGGGCTTTTCTCCGAGGAGTATCCATCACCTAGATTCGGTGCAACCCATCCAGCACGATGCAACCGCGGCAGATACATGTATTCGAATGCAGCGACCGAACCGCCCATCCGGTCCATCAGCAAGCCGGTCATTCGTGATCGTTCGATCAGAAAACTGAACATGTCAGTATGCTCAAAGATACGCCAGACCAGTTCACAGTCTTTCAGGTTGTACGCGGCAAGTTGTGACTTATCCTCGAGAAATAATCGCTCGATATCCTGTCCGCGCTCGTCACCATGAAGGAGCTTACCCTCTCCCAAGAGGTTCGCCGCGACATCGTCCAACGCAAAACTTTCAAACTGCCAGGTTGCTGTACGCAAACACTCAATACCGTCGAGAACCACCCGCCCCGGTGTATGCAGAAAAATCCTGTCCGGGTTTTGTGAGGACGTCCGCCAGTCTAATGTCTCGCCATTTCGTCCAAGTGCAAAGGGCATCCCATACTCTTCAAACTTACGCCGCAAAAAGGCCATATCGAACTGAATAAAATTCCAACCGATGATGACATCCGGGTCATATTCGCTAATGACCTCGAGAAAGCGGGACAGAAGCGTACATTCGTCAGACACGGCTTCAAACCCGTCACCCGGCGCATCACTGACCATGAGTACACGCTCAAAATCCGGCGCAAAAAAAGCAATAGAGAAGAGTCGATCCGGCTCGTTATTACGGGGAAACGACGTCTCAATGTCGATCGACAGATAACGCAGTGAGGGAATGTATTCGCCGGGAGTCAGGTGTACGGTCGGTAACGTCGGATGCGGGGCCGGAGTTCTGGTAGCGGCTGGTGTAATGGTCGCCGCGACCGTGTGTATCTCTGCAGACCCGGCAATGAAACGTTCCATCAGGTAGCGGTCAGTCGGACGCACATCCAGTTCAAACACAGCGATGCTCTGATCACTGAGCACGTTGCGCCAGCGGTAAAGATAGGAGGATGGCAGGTAACAAGCCGTGGCGATCTCACCCGAGAAGAGTCTCAGTTCCAGATCTTTGAGAGTCACAGGCCAGCCCAACGCGGTAATCACCTGTTCCGCCCGCTTACGATCAGAGGTCGCAATAAAACAGACACAAGGGCTGGAAATCTGAGTGCACACTGGCCCATCAGGTGTCGACCACCAGAAAGTAAGCAGCGTCGTATCGCCCTCGTCGTGCCAGCGACTGCTAAGCAAAAAACCGGGAGTGACCACGTTATCCAGAGATGCCACGAAACCTGTGTCTATACTGAGAAAAATGAAGTGTATTTCAGGAGTCTGACAATGACCACACCTCAAATCAGCCAGGACCCAATGTACCTGATGCTGCGTGACGATAATGTCGACGGTTTCAATGCTGCACGCGAGTCAGGACAAGCCTGCGACCTGACCGGATGCGACCTCCGCGGCCTGGATCTGAGAAAGCTTAATCTCGCAGGTATGGACCTGACCGACGCCTATTTCAGAGGCTCAGACCTCCGCGGGATCGACTTCCGGGGCTGTAACCTCGACGGTGCCAGTCTCGCTGATGCTAAAGTCAGTGGGTGCTATTTCCCTGCAGAAATTCAGGCGGAGGAAATTCGCTTATCGGTCAGTCTGGGGACTCGGTTGCGCCACCTTAGTGCGCCTTAAAATAATCTGTGACTCAGTTATCACTGAGCCACTCTGGCGGCTTACATCCTGTATGAATCAGGTAAAGTAGTGTCATTGTTGAATTGCTCAGAGAAGCAAGAGAGGCCGCCATGTATCAAAACGGAATGGAACCAAGTTCGGGGTTCGAAGCCATTTCCCCACGCTTGCATAAGCTGATGCGCGATATGCTTGAAGACTTTGAATTCCATCAGGCTCCGGTGACCTTTGAGGCGGTAGACGACCTTTACGAGCAGTTCGACGAGGACACCCTGTTTCTCGTTCGTGATGGCATCATCAACCTGTGTAGTAATGAGACCAGCCTGCTCTCTTGCGAAGAAGGCGATCTAATTGGCATCAGCCAATCGTTCCACCTTCCCTCGCCGACCCTCGCTACCGACGGTTATGTCGAGCTCCAGCCAATCAACCGGGATGATTTCCTGCTCCATGTCTACGCCGACAAGCGACGTCAGCACGCCTGGAGCCACTATCTCGTGACGTTAAATTCCTTGCTTACCGAACGACTGGCGGCAGCCTCGAAAGATCAACTTAAACCCACTGCCGGATTCCTCAACTTCTCTGCTGGCGAAACCATTATTCAACAAGGCGATGATGCCGATATGGTTTACACCATCATCAGCGGTAACGCCGACATTATCGTTGATGGCGTCTCGGTGGGCGAACTTGGCGAAGACGAAGTCTTTGGTGCTATGGCCGTGTTCACCGGTGAAAAACGCTCCGCATCCATTATTGCTATCACGCCATGCACTGTGATGGCGGTTCCGCAAAAAGACTTTACCATCCTGATCGAAGCCCAGCCTCAGGCAGCGGTTAACCTTATTGAGAACCTCGCGCGGCGTATCACCATGATGAACCAGCAGGTGTTAGAACAGCATTGAAAGACTGACGATCTCTTTACAAAACTAAATGATAATAATTATTGACTGCATTAAGGCGCTTGCCTAGTATGGTTCCTGTCGCTGGCTCATCACCAGCGGTGTTCAGCATTCTGACATGGTCTGAATGATGATCTCTCTCATCACTGGCCGAGAGGCCAGGCTAATCACGGTTGCTTTGCCCCTCTTTTAGAGGGGCGTTTTTTTATCTGCGACTCGTACTTCTGCTTTCTTTGCTCTACAAAGCACACTCAGCACGCTAACCTGAGCACATCTCAACTAACGTCAGTCATTCTATCTTCAGTCATTTATGAAAACTGCGCGGCGACTTTGCCAACTAACCGATGTTCCAGATGGCCACTCCAAAGGGTTTGAAATTGAAGGACAGGCTATTTTTGTTGTTCATCAACGTGGCCGTGTGTTTGCCTATCGCAATGTATGCCCGCATCTGAACGTCCCGATGGAATGGCAACCTGATGAATTTCTGGATAGCGATAAACGCATGATTCAGTGCGCGGTACATGGCGCACTGTTCTTAATTGAGAGTGGCTACTGCGTATCAGGCCCCTGTACCGGCCAATCTCTGACGACAGTGCTCTGCGAAGTTAGGGGCGATGACATCTGGGTCACGTACGACCCAGACTAAACCGGTATTCCCATCAAACGATCACAGGCAAAACACCGGCCGTTTCAAAGCCGGAGTCATCATCTTCGAAGTTCACTGCAATCGCGAGTACTTCCACTCCACTGGACATGACCTCACGAAGTGTTTCCCCGTATTTTTTATCGATATGGTCAGCGACCGTCACTTCCCGAATGCCCTCGTGAGGTACGCAAAACACCAATACAGCGCGATCGCCCTCTTGTTTCAGAGCCTGCAAACGCCGCAGATGTTTTCGCCCACGATCAGTAACAGCATCGGGGAAGCACCCCAGACCGTTGTCTTCCTCAAGAAGCGTGACGCTCTTTACCTCAATCCAGCAACGGCTACCGTCCGGCAACATCTGGCAGAAATCCAGGCGGCCGTCCTCAACCTTAGGCTCTCGCTGCAACGACTCGTAATGCTCCAACCCAGAAACAGTGCGGGACTCGAGGGCTTCGCCAATCAACTGGTTTGGTCGCGCCGTATTAATACACACCCGGTACTTGCCATCGACCTCGACCCACTCCCAGGTGTAACGGTACTTACGCTTGGGGTTCGGCTTGGGATACCAGCTATCGGAAATCCAGACACGGCTACCCGGCTCAGCACATCGTTTCATCGAACCCGTGTTAGGGCAATGAACGGTCACTTCCGTACCATCGCTGAGCCTGATGTCCGCCAGAAATCGCTTGTAACGTTTGATCAGAGTGCCTTCGATAAGTGGCAAGTCGTATTTCATTCTGCCTCCTCCCGGCAATACGCGGGCAGCCAGTTGGCAAGGCGGGCCATCGCTTCTTTCAGTCGAGGTAATTCGGTCGTGAACGCAAAACGTACGTGTTCTCGTGCGCGATGATCGCCAAAATCGATACCGGGCGTAATGGCGACACCGGTCTCCCTCAACACGCGAGAGCAGAATGCCAGGCTGTCCTGAGTAAACTGGCTGGCATCGGCGTATACATAAAATGCCCCCTCGGGCACCACATGAATCTTGAATCCAAGCTCCGGCAGAGCCGTCAGCAGATAGTCGCGACGGCGTTCCAGTATCTGACGACGCTCCTCCAGAATCGCCATTACATCCGGGGTAAACGCACCTAACGCGGCATACTGAGCGGGAGTCGGCGGCGCAAGAAATAGATTCTGCGCCAGAGTGTCCATTGTCGGTACCAGATCATCAGGCACAATGGTCCAGCCCAGACGCCATCCAGTCATACCGAAAAACTTCGAGAAACTGTTCAACACCACGGCGTCATTAGCGACCGATAAGACCGTTTCGGCGGAACCCGAACTGCCGTAGTTTAAGCCTTGATAGATTTCATCAACCCAGAGTTCGCCCCCTTGCTGGGTTACCGCATCCGACAAATCTGCTAGTTCCGGCAGGGACAACATGGTTCCCGTTGGGTTGGCTGGCGTTGCCACCAGCGCAGCTCGCGTTTTTGCGTGCCAATGATCGTTCACATCTTGTGCGGTCAGCTGGTATTTCTGTTCGGGCCCAGCGGGAATCAACTGACCATGCGCCTCAAACACACGGGCAAAATGACGATTGCACGGGTATCCGGGGTCAGCCAACATCAGATTATCGCCTGGGCTCAGTCGTGCAGCGGTCAGGAGTAGCAAAGCACCGGAAGCCCCCGGCGTCAGCACGACTCGCTCGGGTGAGAGCGCCACACCAAACCGGGTATCGTAGTACTGTGCGATTCTTTCCCGCAGCTCTGGCAACCCCAACGCAGGGGTATAACCGGTACGCCCTGCCCGCAAAGCCGCAACACCCGCCTCCGTAATGGGCTCGGGAGTACTGAAATCCGGCTCACCTACCTCCATATGAATGATGTCTTTGCCCGCCGCCTGAAGTGCCTGAGCCTCAGCCAGGATCGCCATGACCTGAAAGGGTCTGATTTCGCGACTTCGCTGTGAAGTTGATGACATAGTTCTCAATTTTTGTCATGAATATGGGCTATTGTGCCAGATCGCCCCTGTATTAGGGCGAATCAGTAATCACAAAAGCACACATAAAAGTATTGGCGCTGGCGATGTTATCTGATAGTTTGCCGGGCTTGAAAATTCCGCGTGTTGGGTTAACCGCAAGGAAACCCTGTTACGTTGCAATAATTTGAACAGGTGAGGCACGAGATATATGCCGCAAGAGAAAAAAGAATTTGCCCTGTCGGATTTTACTCCATACGACCTGAAAGACGGCGAGGAGTACATGAACGATGCACAGCAAGAGCACTTCCGCACCATTCTTGGCAATTGGAAACAAGAGCTGATGGAAGAAGTGGATCGTACTAAAGAACACATGCAGACGGAGCTCAACAACTACGCAGATCCTAACGATCGCGCCAGTCAGGAAGAAGAGTTCAGTCTTGAACTGCGTACCCGTGACCGCGAGCGTAAGCTGCTGAAGAAAATCCAGAAGACTCTGGACCTGATCGACAAAGACGATTACGGCTACTGCAATGCTTGTGGCGTGGAGATTGGTATTCGTCGCCTCGAAGCACGTCCTACAGCCGATCTTTGCATTGATTGCAAAACGCTGTCTGAGATCAAAGAACGTCAACTCGGCGTTTAATTCCACTGAGTGGGTGAGGCTTCGCACGAAGCCCGCTCACCAGCTGGTGCTGGTTCGACCATGAATAATTACGTCGGACGCTTTGCTCCCTCGCCCACTGGGCCCCTGCACTTTGGCTCTCTGTTGGCTGCTCTGGCCAGTTATCTCGACGCCCGCCATCACAGTGGTCAGTGGTTAGTCCGTATCGAAGATCTCGATCCACCTCGGGAAGATCCAACCGCGACGGACAGCATACTGTCGATTCTTGATACCTACGGCCTCCACTGGGATGGCGACGTTGTCTATCAGAGCCAGCGAAGCGAACTCTATCAGGCCGCCCTCGAGCGCCTGCGTGATCAGGGCGATGCCTTTCCATGTGCATGCTCGCGAAAACAATTAGCCGGGCAACTTCATCACGGTGTCTGCGCCACTCCGAACAACAGCGACCACGCATGGCGTTTCTTGTGTCCTACAGGGGATATCACACTGACAGATGGCCTTCAGGACAACCACTGTTACAACCTGGCGGATGAAATCGGGGATTTTGTGATTCGTCGCCGCGATAGCCTCTGGTCATACCAGCTGGCGGTTGTCATTGATGATGCCGCGCAGAACATCACTCATGTGGTGCGAGGCATCGACCTTATCGACTCCACTGTGCGCCAACACCTGATCCAGAACACCCTCAACCTGCACGTTCCGGCCTACAGCCATATCCCGGTAGCCGTTGAATCAAATGGCCAGAAGTTAAGTAAACAGAATCTCGCCCTGCCGCTGTCAGCAGCGCACGCCAGCGACACCCTCTGGCAAGCCTTACAGTGGCTACGACAATCACCACCCGATGAGCTACGCACAGAAACTGTTTCAAATCTGCTCACATGGGCAACCGAACACTGGCAGATCGAGGCACTGCGTGGCCTGCGAAGCCTACCCGCACCCACGCCATTTCAGCGCACCTGATAGGTGTGCTAATCTCACCGCAATCGATTGATTCAGAGCACTGCATGTACGATTACCGACTCAGCCTGCTAATGCTGGTAGGCATCTATCTTATTTCGCCGGTCATGATGGACTGGTGGTTGGATGATCGTGCCGCGTGGTACCGCCCTTTTGGTATCTGGGCGCTGCTGATTGCACTCTACATCTGGTTTAACAGCAAACAGCAGGACAACGATGACATTTAGCCTGAGTCAACTGGCACTGCTGGGTGTCGGTTATCTGTTATCTCTCTTTCTCGCGGCCTACGCCGTTGAACGCAATTGGTTACCGCGTGCCTGGGTGCGCCACCCACTGGTGTACGTCTTATCCTTGGGTGTCTATGCCAGCGCCTGGGCCTTCTACGGCTCAGTAGGTCTGGCAAACCAGTACGGATACGGCTTTCTGGCTTATTACATGGGCATATCCGGTGCCTTTGTCATGTCGCCGATTCTGCTGCGGCCAATTCTTCAGATCACCCGGACCTACCAACTAAGTTCCCTCGCCGATCTCCTGGCCTTCCGCTATCGCTCGCGCTGGGCCGGCATTACAGTGTCCATCATTATGCTGGCCGTTGTCGTGCCGATGCTGACACTCCAGATTACCGCCATCGGCGACACGCTTTACCTGCTTAACCGTGAATGGCCGGTAGAGAATCTTGCACTGGCCTACTGCCTGATCATGATCCTGTTTGCCATCCTGTTTGGCGCGCGACATGTGTCCCCACGCGAGAAACACGAAGGGCTGGTTTTCGCGATCGCATTTGAGTCTGTTCTCAAGTTGGTGGCTATCCTGATTCTTGGTGGCGTTGTCTTGTTTGGTGTATTCCCTGAAGTAGGCGGACTGGAGCAATGGCTGTCAGACAATCAGGCACAACTGGCCCGCGAACAGGTGCGTCTGCAGGACGGTCCATGGCGAACCTTGCTGCTGATGTTCTTCGCCGCCGCGGTAGCCATGCCGCACATGTTCCATATGGCGTTTACCGAGAACACCAACCCGGCCGCTCTGCGTCAGGCAAGCTGGGGATTCCCGCTGTTCCTGTTGATTATGAGCCTGTCGGTGCCCCCGATTCTGTGGGCGGGCTACTACCTCAACGTTGATAGCGACCCTTCGTATTTCGCACTGGGAATTGGTCTGGCGCTTGAGTCTGAATTTCTGACTGTACTGATTTTCGTTGGTGGCCTGGCCGCTGCGTCCGGCATCATTATCGTGACTACATTGTCGACGGCGGCAATGTTCCTGAACCATCTGGTGCTGCCCGTCTACAAACCGGCACCACGCTATGATTTCTACCGTTGGTTGCTATGGATGCGGCGATCCCTGATTGGCGTCATTCTGTTGTTGGCCTATGGTTTCTACCGTATTGTCGGCTCTGATCTGGACCTCAGCCAATTAGGTATTCTGGGCTTTGTCGCCTGTTCTCAATTCCTGCCCGGCATTCTCGGATTGTTGTACTGGCCTCAATCCAACCGCAAAGGATTTATTACTGGACTGGTCGTCGGCACCATCACCTGGATCTACGGTCTGCTACTGCCCTTCTGCGAACTGGCTCTAGGCTGGGAAGTCCCCTTCTTCCTGCCGCCAACCGACGAAGGTAACTGGCACCTCTCAGCGATCACCGCGATCGGTATTAACTTCTTACTGTTCGTTATTGTCAGCCTCAGCACCAAGCGCAGCTCTGAAGAGCAAGCCGCTGCTGACGCCTGCTCTATTGATAACGTATCCCGGCCATCGCGCTTGCCGCTGCAGGCTAGCAACACCAATGAAGTTATCAATGCACTGACTCCATCGCTGGGTCGTTACGTCGCAGAACGAGAGGTGTACCAGGCACTGACCGACCTCGAGTTGCCCTCCTATGAGGACCGGCCTTATGCACTTCGTCGACTGCGCGCTCGGCTCGAGGCAAACCTGTCTGGTCTGATGGGCCCCACCGTCGCACACGATCTGGTAAATCGTTACCTGCCGTTCCAGAAAGACGTGGAACTGACCGAAGACCTCTTTCAACTGGAGCAACGCCTCGAAGGTTTTCAGAGCCGCTTTGGTGGTCTCGCGAGTGAGCTGGATAACCTGCGTCGTTACCACAGGCAAACACTCGAGCGTCTGCCGATGGGCGTTTGCTCACTGGCGCCGGATGGTGAAGTTCTGATGTGGAATCAGGTCATGTCGCAGCTGACTGGCATCGGATCACTGGATGTTACCGGCTCACACCTGAGTCGCCTGCCGTCTCCTTGGGGCCCAATGCTGAGTGACTTCCTGACCAGCGACGCCATGCACAAACACAAGCACCGAGTTGACAGCGCAGGTCGCCCACGCTGGTTTGGTATGCACAAAGCAGTATTGCAATCGAGCGGCAGCCAGCCCGGCGGTACCGTTATTCTGATGGAAGATCAGACCGAGACTCAGCTGCTGGAAGAAGAATTGATGCACAGTGAGCGACTGGCCTCTATTGGTCGGCTGGCGGCGGGGGTCGCACACGAAATTGGTAACCCGATTACCGGTATCGACTGCCTTGCTCAAAGTATGCGGTATGAGACCGATAATCCCGAATTACTTGAGATGGCCGATCAGATTCAGGAACAAACCAAGCGTGTTACCCGAATTGTTCAATCCTTGATGAACTTCTCGCACGCAGGCCATCACAGTACTGATCATGATCCAGTCGATACGACCTACTGTGTAAACGAAGCCATTCAGCTGCTGAAGCTCAGTAAACGCAGCCAGGACATCGACTTTATTAACGATTGTCCGCCAGAGTTGATGACACTCGGCGATGCACAGCGGCTTGTTCAGGTGTTTATCAACCTGCTTGGTAACGCCCGCGACGCCTCCGAAGCTGGCAGTACCATCTGGGTACAGGGTGACATGGACGAGCAACAGATACGCATACGGATTATTGATGACGGCCACGGCATTCCGGCCGAAACCCTGGATCATATTTTCGAGCCTTTCTTCACTACGAAGGACGTAGGCAAAGGAACGGGGCTGGGGTTATCCCTGGTATACAGCATCATTGAAGAACACTACGGACACATCGCCATCGACAGTCCGTTAGCGAGTGGACGCGGAACCTGTGTTACAGTCAGTCTTCCGCGTTACGAAGCCACCGAATCTACAGAACTTACGGAACAACCTTCATGAGTCATATTCTGGTCGTCGAAGACGAAGCCATTATCCGCAATGCGGTGCGTCGCCTGTTGCTTCGCCATCAGCACGAAGTGACCGAGGCAGACTCCGTGGATGCGGCTAAAGCGCTCGACCTGACCAGCTACGATATGATCATCAGTGACCTGAGACTGCCCGGCGGTCACGGTACCGACCTGATCGAACTGGCAGGCAAGGTGCCCGTACTGATCATGACCAGCTACGCCAGCCTTCGTTCTGCAGTAGATGCCATGAAGCTCGGTGCAGTGGACTACATAGCCAAACCGTTTGATCACGACGAAATGATCGAAGCGGTAAAACGCATACTTGCGAACCGTGAAGCTAACGAAACCAACTCCAGCACCGACGTAGAAGAGCTTCCTGCGCCGGTTCCGTCCTCCGAAACGGGCATCATTGGTAGTTGTGAACCCATGCAGCTGCTATTTCGTAAAATCGCCAAAGTTGCCCCTACCGATGCCACCGTACTGATTCAAGGTGAGTCGGGTACCGGTAAAGAACTGGTGGCGAAAGCGATTCACAACCAAAGCCGTCGCGCTAACCAGCCTCTTATCTCCGTTAACTGCGCCGCCATCCCCGAGACTCTGATCGAATCTGAACTATTTGGTCACGAGAAAGGCGCGTTTACCGGTGCAACTGCGCAACGTCAGGGCCTGGTCGAAGCTGCAGACGGCGGCACATTATTCCTCGACGAAATCGGCGAACTGCCACTGGAAGCGCAGGCGCGTCTGCTTAGGGTCCTGCAGGAAGGCGAAATTCGTCGCGTTGGTTCGGTTCAGAGCCAGAAAGTAAACGTGCGTCTGGTCGCGGCAACGCACCGCAACCTTAAAGAACTTTCGTCACAGGGCGAGTTCCGCGAAGACCTTTACTATCGTCTCAACGTCATGGAGTTGCACCTGCCTCCGTTACGGGACCGTGGTGAAGACGTCATTGAGATTGCAACTGCGATGCTAGCACGCGCTTGTGAAAAGATGGCTCAGGCGCCCATGCATTTTAACGCTGACGCTCTCAAAGCCATTCGTGACTACCACTGGCCAGGTAACGTGAGGGAACTGGAAAACGCCGTAGAGCGTTCGGTGATTCTGGCTGAGTCCGACGAAGTTGCGCCAGACCTGCTGGGTATTGAGGTCAGTCCAGATCGCTACCTCAGCGAAACCATGCGTAACAATCTGATCGAGAACAACCCGTACCAGCCCACTGAGCAAAACGAAGAGCAACAGGACGACCTGTCACTGGACGACTACTTCGTGCACTTCGTACTCGAAAACGAAGCCGCAATGACAGAAACAGAACTGGCCAAAAAACTGGGTATCTCACGAAAATCATTGTGGGAGCGCCGTAACCGCCTTGGAATCCCCCGCAAGAAAGGCGGTCGCTAAGCACCGCCCTCCTTCTACGTTACAGAGTGTTACCTCTGCATCCAATTTGTTACCAACTGGCTCACACTTCGTAACACTTTAGTCTAAGTGTCTATAATAATAGACACCTGTATTTTTATAAGTCTTTGTTTTTAATAGAAATTAAGAACCTGGCACGCGTTTCGCTTAATAGACATTACTGATCTGGTGTCCATCAATAAAAATAACAAAGAGACACCACGACAGTGGGAGGCGCACCAATAAAAATAACAAAGCGCCAGCAATTCCCGACCTCATAACAAGAATGACAATGGCCACCATTGTTAGTTTCGAATGAGCAGAAGCAGAATAAGAATAAAAACAGACGGTCTGCCCATTCAAAACGACAATGACACCTGTGGCAGCACAGAATAATAAGAATACGCCCCTGAAGAGCCGCCTACGCGGCTTTTTTATTGTCTCTCGTTCGTGTCTCCGCTCTCCGCCAGGGTTACATCTCTGTTACCTACGACCAAAGTGTTACCTCCTGCTCCCCCAACTGTTACCAATAGACATGTGTCAGCGTAATGTTACGTAACACTTTCTGTAAAAATGCGCCTAAAATCCAACCAGCAAAACACTAAGCCATTGATTTGTATACATTTTAAAAAATTGGCACGGTCTTGGCATTACTATACATACAACAGCACGACACTGATAAAAATAACAAAGTCGGCTGTATGAACCTGCTACTGAAATGAAAACAATAAAAATAATGAGCGGGTTCGAGAAGTACGGAAGAACAAAAAGAAGAGCTTAGAAGAAAAAGACAGTCAGGCCACTAACAATAAAAATAATACAGGCGTCCACGATAAGACTGCACGAAAGAATCCAGAAAGCCGCATCAGCGGCTTTTTTATTGCCTGAAATTTGTGATCGGCGCCTCTGAGTACTCCCTACCCGTAACTCGCCTGACTGAACGTTTACTCAGTGTTACGTTTCCTGAAGTTTGTTACCTATGGGTTACACATTACGTAATCTTTCGTAACGCTCTGATTAACAAACGCCCTAAGGAAGCGAACAAAAAAAACGCTAAGCCATTGATAAATAACGATTTTAAAAAGTTGGCACGCCATTAGCTTTATCTAGTTCAGAGAGCAACGCTACTGATAAAAATAATAAAAGCGAAGCCTCGGATGATCCTGGATCGAAGTGCACTAATAACAATAACAAAGTGCTTCAGACAGGATCAGGTAGTGAAGACAGGCAAACAACAATAATAACAATGCCTGAGTGACAAATGTTTTGAATGCGCATCAAGCGCCGATAACAATAACAAGAAATGAGGCAGGGGATGCCCATTCAAAACATCTGTCAACATCGTAGCCGGGCACAATAACAATAACATCCGGCACGAACCTGACTCCAAAGCCGCCCTGTTGACCCAGCGCGGCTTTTTCTTTGTTCTGATTTTGCCTCAGGGCCAGATCCGGCCAACACATACTGTTCAGGCACCTCTGAACAACTCATGGGTGCCTTTATTTTGTGTCCGACCCGCCTTAACGGTAAACTCGCTCGCAGATTAACCAGAGAAACACTTTCATCGTGACCCTGATCAACCGAGTCAAAAAGCTGTTTAGCCAGAAAGCCGATGCTAATGACGTGCAGTTACGCGTCATTCCACGCGACGAGCATTCCATTTCCCGCACGAATATCAGCGAACCCGCTCTCAAGGTGCTGTATCGGCTGCGAAAAGCGGGCTATGGCGCCTACCTCGTTGGCGGCGGCGTGCGTGACAACCTGCTGGGTTTGTCGCCCAAGGACTTTGACGTTGCAACGGATGCGACACCGGAACAGGTCAATGGGCTGTTTCGTAACTCGCGCCTGATTGGTCGACGGTTTAAGTTGGTTCACGTTGTATTTGGACGCGAAGTTATTGAGGTCGCCACCTTCCGTGCGCCACCTTCTGAAGAGCATTCCGACAAGGTCTCCCGTCAGGGCGATCAGGGCATGATTCTGCGTGATAACGTCTACGGTAACAAAGACGAAGACGCCATGCGTCGTGACTTCACTATCAACGCGCTGTACTACAACATCGATGACTTCAGTGTGCATTCCTACGCTGGCGGATGGGAAGACATCCAGGCTCGACAGATTCGACTGATTGGTGACCCTGCAACCCGCTACCGTGAAGATCCGGTGCGCATGCTGCGCGCGATACGTTTCGCAGTAAAACTCGGCTTTGATATCGAAGAAAAGACCGCGGCCCCGATTCGTGACATGGCCCCGCTGATGACCCAGATTCCAGCGGCCCGACTATTTGAAGAGTCGTTGAAACTGATTCTTGCCGGCAGCGCGCTCGACACCATGCGCATGCTGCGTGAATACAACTTATTCGAGCCACTGTTCCCTGCTGCCGAACAGCGCATGCAGGACGACGAGTACGCGGTGTCTCTGATCGAGAACACCATGCGTAACACCGACGCCCGCATTCAGTCGGGTAAGTCGGTAACACCCTATTTCTTCCTAGCTGCACTGCTGTGGCCGCAACTGAATAAGGTGCGCCAGAAATACGAAGACGACGGCATGGCGCCGCACCCTGCTCTCCAGAAAGCCGCAGACAAAGTACTGCGGGATCAGGTAAAAGCCACCGCGATTCCGAAGCGTTTCTCGATCCCGATGCGTGAGATCTGGGAGCTGCAGCTAAGACTTCCTAAAATACGCAGTCGTAAAGCACCTGAGCTGACTCAGCATCCACGCTTCCGTGCGGCCTACGACTTCCTGTTGTTACGTCAGCAGTCTGGCGAAGAGTTGCAGGAGCTATGTGACTTCTGGACTGAGATTCAGGTTGATCATCCACCCGCCACTTCTCATAGCCAGAACCGCCACAACGACGGCGGAGATCAGCGCGGTGATGGGCAACGACGCAGACGCCCTCGTCGCCGTCGGAATAACAGCCGCAACTGATCCCAATGACAACCGCATACATTGGCCTCGGCGCGAACATCGACGATCCGATCATACAGATCGAGATCGCCCTTCGTGCGTTGCATGCACTGAGTGATACCCAGCTGACAGCCTGGTCGTCTTTTTATGGCAGTGCCCCGTTAGGACCAGAAGACCAGCCGGACTTTATCAACGCCGTGGCCCAGATCGAAACTGAGCTATCTCCTTTGTCTTTGCTGGATGCCCTGCAACAGATCGAGCAAACTCAGGGGCGCATTAAGCGACGCCACTGGGGAGAGCGCTGCATCGACCTTGATATCCTGCTGTTTGGCAACGAAACACTCCGTTCTGAGCGTTTAAACCTGCCCCATCACGAACTGACCAAACGCTCGTTTGTGGTCTCGCCACTACTGGAAATAGCCCCCGATCTGGTTCTTCCAGACGGGCAACCACTCAGCGATGTCCAGCCCGAATTTGACGGCGACCTGCACACGCTACACCGCCCTGTTATTGACTTATAACCCACAATCCGCACCATACGCCCCATACCCGCGTATCGGGATTACCGGAGAACATACCGAATGAGCGCAATCAGCATCCGCACCTTACAAGCGATGAAAGACAAAGGTCAGAAGTTTTCAGTACTGACCGCGTACGATGCCACCTTTGCCCAATTGGCCGCAGACGCAGGTGTCGAGTCCCTGCTTGTGGGTGATTCGTTAGGTAACGTTATTCAGGGGCAGACCAGCACGGTTCCCGTCACCCTGGAAGAAATGGTTTACCACACGGCAGCCGTTGCACGCGGTAACGCCCGTGCGGAACGTCCGGCCCTGATCATGACCGATCTGCCATTTATGACTTACGGCGATGTCGCGACAGGCGTCGAAAGCGCTCGTGCTGTCATGCAAGCCGGTGCGCACATGGTTAAAGTCGAGGGTGATGACTGGTTGGTACCTCTCGTCGAAAGCCTCGCACGCCAGGGCGTACCTGTGTGCGCACACCTTGGTTTGACCCCACAGGCCGTTAATAAGATGGGGGGCTACCGGGTACAAGGCCGGGACGAAGATAAAGCGGATGCCATGGTTAAGCATTCTGTCGCACTTGCAGAAGCGGGTGCAGACATCATTTTGCTTGAGTGCGTCCCATCACCGCTGGCAAAACGCATTACCGAAGCCGTGAAGGTCCCTGTTGTTGGTATCGGTGCCGGTTCCGATACCGATGCACAGGTGTTGGTGTGTTACGACATGCTGGGCCTGAATACCCAGCACGTCCCTAAGTTCGTGAAAAACTACATGACCGAAGGCCGCTCTGTCGCTGAAGCCCTGAAGGCCTACGCCGACGAAGTACGAGATGGCGTTTTCCCCGGTCCGGAACACGGATTTGAAGCATGATTACCGTCCATACCGTCGCTGAACTGCGCGAGCACGTCCGTACAGCCCGTCAGGCGGGAAAACGCATTGGTTTTGTTCCGACAATGGGCAACCTGCATGCGGGCCATATCAGCCTGATTGATAGTGCGAACAGCGAGACCGACTACGTCGTTAGCAGCGTCTTCGTAAACCCACTGCAATTCAACGACCAAAGCGACCTACAGCGTTACCCACGCACATTGCCGCAAGATCAGGAGAAGCTCAGTGCCGCAGACTGCGACCTGCTGTTTGCTCCTGATGTCGACGAGATGTACCCCAACGGTCAGGCCGAACAGAGCATCGTGCATGTTCCGGTGGTCTCCAAAGGTTTATGCGGTGGCAGCCGTCCCGGCCATTTCGATGGTGTATCTACCGTCGTCACCAAACTCTTCAATCAGGTACTGCCGGATGCGGCGTTTTTTGGTGAAAAAGACTTCCAGCAAGTCGCTGTGATCAAAAAGATGGTCAACGACCTGTGTATGCCTATCGAGGTCGTTACCGTGCCAACGGCGCGAGCAGAAGACGGCCTCGCTCTGAGTTCACGAAATGGCTACCTGTCAGACGAAGAGCGCCAGCTGGCAACTGGACTGTACAAGACATTAAACGAGATCGCCGAGGCGCTTAACCACGGTGAGCAACTGGACAAGACACTCGCACAAGCTAGTCTTCGCCTTGAAGAACGTGGCTTCCGCCCAGATTACGTGGAAGTGAGGGCCGCAGCAGACCTGAGCCCAGCGGCACCGGGGGTTTCTGAGGTGGTCATCCTCGGCGCAGCATTTTTAGGCAATGCGCGCCTTATTGATAATCTGGTCGTAACATTGAATCGCGGGATTGTTTAGGGCATACTTCCGCGCCTTACGCCTATAGGCCAGAAAATGAACAGTTCAGACAGCCGCCAGAAACACGTGTTTCGACGCGGATTTGGATTGTCCGAACAGAGAACTTGAAGGGTTTACCCATGCAAACCATCATGCTGAAAGCCAAGCTTCACCAGGCACGTGTGTGACTCACTCTGTGCTGAATTATGAAGGCTCTTGCGCCATTGACGGCAAGCTGCTCGAACTCACGGGCATGCGTGAGTTTGAACAAATCCAGATTTACAATATTGATAACGGTCAACGTTTCACCACTTATATCATTCGTGGCGAAGACGACTCAGGCATTATCTCTGTCAACGGAGCAGCTGCACACCACGCCAGTGTTGGCGACCGCATCATTATCTGTGCCTACGGTAACTACAGCGAAGAAGAGCTGGCTACCTTCAAGCCAAAAATGGTGTACATGAACGAAGACAACACTGTCAGCCACACCAGCTTCGACATTCCGGTTCAGGTGGCCTGATCTTCCGATCACAGCCTAACTGACCACAAAGGCCGCCCATCGGGCGGTCTTTTTTTGCCCGCTGTTTGCCAGAGCCGTATACTCGACGCAATAGATACGGAAAAACTCAGGAAAACCAATGGGATACACAGGAAGCCTGACCCAGTCAGCAGCGTGGAAAGACCTACAGGAACATCACAAGCGCATTCATGATCATCACATGCGCGACTGGTTTAACCAAGACCCCAATCGCTTTGACACCTTTCAACTTGAAGCGGCTGGCCTGACCCTCGACTACTCCAAAAACCGTATTACCGAAGACACCATGGCCTTACTGCTGGGGCTGGCACGAGAGCAGGACCTGCCCTCGAAAATCGGTGCCATGTTCAATGGCGAAACCATCAATCGTAGTGAAAACCGCCCGGCACTCCATACTGCCTTACGCAACTTCGGCGATCGCGACATCATGGTCGACGGCGAGAACATCATGCCGGAAGTACGGGAAACCGTGCATCGCATGGAAGAATTCTGCTGGAAGATCCGCCGTAATCAGTGGCGCGGTTACACCAACAAACCTTTCACAGACGTGGTCTCCATCGGTATTGGTGGCTCCTTCCTCGGGCCTAAGCTGGCATCCAGTGCACTCAAGCCCTACTGGGACAGCCGACTGAATATCCACTACCTCGCCAACATTGATGGTTCTCATATTACCGAGATCCTCAAGCGACTCGATCCAGCGACCACCCTGTTTATTATTCAGTCCAAGTCATTTGGTACTCAGGAAACCCTGAAGAATGCCAATGCCTGCCGACAGTGGTTCCTTGATAACGGCGGTACAGAAGGCGACCTGTGTAAGCACTTCACCGCAGTCTCTTCCAACGTGGAGAAAGCCACCGCGTTTGGGATTTCAGAAGAAAACATCTTCCCTATGTGGGATTGGGTAGGTGGCCGTTACTCACTTTGGTCGGCCATCGGTTTGCCGCTGGCACTCGCCATTGGCATTGATAACTTCCGCGAGCTGCTGCGTGGTGCCTACGAAATGGACGAACATTTCCGTACTGCTCCACTGGAACACAACATGCCCGTGATCATGGCATTACTTGGGGTGTGGTACGTGAACTTCTTCGGCGTCAATTCGCACGCTATCCTGCCCTACGACCATTACCTGCGCTCGTTGCCAGCTCACCTGCAACAGCTGGACATGGAAAGTAACGGTAAGAGCGTCACGATTGATGGCAGCAAGGTTAACTACAACACAGGTCCAGTGATCTGGGGCGGCGTAGGTACCAATGGCCAGCACGCGTTCCACCAGCTGCTGCACCAGGGCACGCACTTTTCGCCGTGTGACTTCATCATGCCGATGAACAGCCACAACCCGATTGATAACTTCCACGCCATGCTGGTGTCCAACTGCCTGTCACAGAGCCAGGCGCTCCTGCAGGGCAAGTCGGAAGAAGACGCCATTGCAGAGCTGACCGCAGGCGGAATGAGCAAAGCCGAAGCCATGGTGCTGGCACCACACAAAGTCATTCCGGGTAACCGTCCATCCAACACTATCTATTTCCCGAAATCGACACCACAAGTCGTAGGTGCATTGATTGCCCTGTACGAGCACAAAGTGGCCGCGCAAGGCATGATCTGGGGCGTCAATTCATTTGACCAATGGGGCGTTGAGTTGGGCAAACAGCTTGGCAACAAAGTATTGGATGCACTGGAAGCTCAGAATGCTCCAGACGGATTCGATGGCTCGACCAACGGCCTGATTAACGCCTTCCACCGCATGCAGAAGCTTCTGTGACTCCGCAAACAAGCTTGGTACGTGGCTAAATACCCCCATGTAGGCTCTCTGCCAGCATCCCTGCTGGCAAAGGCTACTCACCACGCACCGAATCTATTATTAACTACCCAGAGTGCTTTTCGGCGCAGAACGTCTGACTCCCCTTGAGTGATGACATGATAGTCTGGTGGGCAAACATATGGAGATGCTTGGATGACCACTTATATAGCAGCTAGGGACTTGGCTGGTCTGCCGTTTGGCACACATCAATTTATCGTTGTAGTTATCACTGAACGAGAAAATTTCCCTCTTCCTCGCTTGAACCGCAAGACTATCTCGCCGAAATACCTGGGGCCCGGCAAGATCGGCTATGTCATTGGCGCCCAAAACAGAGGGAACCTACAAGTCGAATTCTTTGAAAAAAATGATTATCTGGCGACGAAAGAGTTTTTCGATAAATCTCTTGTATCTTGGTACAAATCAGATTTCGATACCGAGATGATCGAAGTAGTCTTTTCAGAAAAAAATGAAGCGGGAGCGCTTCGCAAGCTCTACGATTTAGTGGACAACTACAATATTAACCAGAGCTATGACGCTATTAACTACCCAAAGGCTGGACTGGGGTACAACAGTAATAGCTGGGCACAAACAGCACTGGAATTAGCAAGCGGCATCAAACCCAGTAACCTGAAGGGTCTCGATATCTCACATGAGAAGCGCATCCCGAAGACGTTTTTCGAACCAATTTGCCCCGTCAAACCCCGTCCGAAGATAAATCAATGATGACAGCAACCCACCTCTACATAAAAGCTTGGACGCTGCTATTGGCCCTGATAGGGGGGTCAGTCTTAATCGATTTTATTTTAAGGACATCAGCAGATGACTTTTACCAATCAGGTTTGAGCGAACCGTTATGGTTTGGAGCCCATATAATTGCTTTTACGGGATTTTTAGCCCTCCTCATTCCTCATCTATGGCAACAACGTAACTGGCTAGCTGGACTAGTTAACGGAGTCGCAGCGCTCTTTCTATACCTCGTGATAATCTATGGCTACATTCTGGGCCTAGGAATGGACTCCCTGTGAGTCTTTTGCTCACGGGGTCTCCCACATGCCCGGGGGAGCTGAGCATACAAGGACGTACTTGCTGCCTGTTTGGAGTGCCGTCTAGCGGGCTAAACACCTATGAGCCTTATTAACGACAACGCACCGCTAACCAGTGTAAAATGCGCCGCTTCGAAACACCGGCCCGGTATTCACTATGACAGCGCACTCTTCCTCCTTTAAAGCGATCGAATGGCATGGCCAGTCTTTGCACCTGCTGGATCAGCGTGTGCTGCCTCACACTCACATCGTGCATGAATACACCACCGCTGCAGACGTCGCAGATGCGATCCGCGATATGGTCGTGCGTGGTGCCCCTGCGATCGGCATTACCGCAGCCTACGGATACGCATTGGATGCACTCAATGGCCGTGATCTGAGTGCTGCCTACAAAGTTCTGGCGGAATCCCGCCCCACAGCGGTTAACCTGTTCTGGGCGCTGGAGCGCATGGCGGGGCTGGGTACAGAAGACCCACACGCACTGGTGGCAGAAGCGAAAAAGATTCACGAAGAAGACATCGCCGCTAACTTGGCCATGGGTCAGTTCGGCGCTTCACTGATTCAAGAAGGCAGCCGGGTGTACACCCACTGCAACACAGGGGCACTGGCCACCGGTGGACACGGTACCGCGTTGGGCATCATCCGCTCGGCCTATGCTGATGGCAAACTTACTCAGGTGTACGCAGGTGAAACCCGACCTTGGCTACAGGGCGCGCGCCTGACTGCATGGGAGCTGATGCAGGACAATATTCCGGTCAAACTGGTGTGTGACGGCGCAGCAGCGCAACTGTTCCGTGCTAAGGGCGCAGACTGGGTGATCGTGGGTGCCGACCGCATCACCGCCAACGGCGACGTTGCCAACAAAATCGGTACTTACAGTCTCGCAGTATTGGCCAAGCACCACGGCATGAAAGTCATGGTGGCAGCACCGACCACGACCTTCGATCTGACTCTCGACAGCGGCAACGCCATCCCGATTGAGCAACGCCCAATGTCAGAAGTGACATCTCTTAACGGCCAGCCGATTGCACCAGAAGGCTGCGAGGCGATTAATCCATCATTTGATGTCACCCCTGCGGAGCTCATCGACGCCATCGTGACCGAGAAAGGATTCGTCGAAAATCCAACGGTCGAAAATATCGCCATCATGGTAAATAGCTGAGCGCTGGATAGGTAATAGCCGATGACCGCATCCAATAAACCTGCATTCAATAAAGCTGACTTCCAGAAAGCCGCCGAAGAACTCTGCCGCTACGGCCGCATTCTTTATGGCAACAACTGGTCACCTGCCACCAGCTCGAATTACTCAGTGCGCCTCAACGACGACGTCTGCGCCCTTACCAGCTCAGGCAAGCACAAAGGTGAACTGACGCCGGGGGACATTCTGGCGGTGAACATGCAGGGCGAGCCATTGTCAGAAGGAAAGCCTTCTGCCGAAACCGGCCTCCACACGCAGCTGTACCGCCGCGACAACCATATCGGCGCAGTGTTGCATACGCACTCACCGACCGCAGTGCTACTGTCGCAGATATGGAAAGACGACGCCTTGAGTATGACAGGCTGGGAGCTGCAAAAAGCCTTCGCCGGAGAAACCACCCACGAAGGCACAGTAACCTTCCCGATCTTTCCCAATGATCAGGACATCGACCGCCTTGCCGGGCAGGTAGAGCAACACATGCAACAACACGGACAAGGCCACGCCTATCTGATCCGTGGGCATGGCGTGTACACCTGGGGCAAAGACCTTGCCGAGTGTTACCGCCACCTGGAAGCCATCGAACACCTGTTAGGCTACCAGCTCGAACTATTAAAAATACGCCAACCGTGAGGCCCGTATGAGCGTACTCCGCGTCTACACTGACAGTGACATTACGAACCTGTTATTCACCACCGACGACCCAAAGAAAATGGCAGCGCGACTGGCCGAAGCCGGTGTCCGTTTCGAACAGTGGAAAACCGACGCCGACCTTGAGCCCGGCGCCTCGCATGAGGACGTCATCTCAGCGTATCGACAAGACATCGACAGACTGATCGCCGAAGACGGCTACCAGACCGTCGATGTAGTCAGCCTCAGCGCCGACCACCCGCAGAAAAAGGAATTCCGTCAGAAGTTCCTGAGCGAACATACCCACAGCGAAGACGAAGTACGCTTCTTTGTTGGTGGCGAAGGGTTATTCACCCTGCACATAGGCAAAAAAGTCTACGAAGTGCTGTGTACTGAAGGCGACCTGATCAGCGTACCCGCGAACACCACACACTGGTTCGACATGGGGCCTAACCCGAACTTCATCGCCATCCGTTTGTTCAACAACCCGGAAGGCTGGGTCGCGAACTTCACCGGCAGCGATATCGCTACCCGCTTTAATCGTCTGGAAAACTGATTCCGCCATGCAGAACGTCAAACTGATCCTGACCGATATTGAGGGCACCACGTCCTCGATCTCTTTCGTAAAAGACGTACTTTTCCCGTACGCGGCAGAGCACCTGCCTGCGTTTGTAAAAGCCAACCTTAGCGACGAAAAAGTACAGACCGCCCTGCAACAAACAGCAGAGCTTGCAGCAGAAGACGGCGACGTAATTAATGCAGAAGACACTGATGCACTCATCGCCAAACTGCTGCAATGGATCAGCGAAGACCGCAAAGCCACCCCACTCAAAGCCCTGCAAGGTCTGATCTGGAAAACCGGATATGAAAATAGCGACTACCAAGCCCATATGTACCCGGACGCCACCGAATACCTGAAAAAATGGCACGACAACGGCCTGCCGCTTTACGTGTATTCCTCAGGCTCGGTAAAAGCCCAGGAACTCTTCTTCGGCTACTCGCAGGATGGCAACCTGCTGCCTTTATTTAAAGGGCACTTCGATACTCTTGTGGGCGGCAAACGCGAGACTCAGTCTTACCTGAATATTCTGGCCGAACTGCAGAAAACATATTCGGATTTAAATGCCTCAGACGTGCTGTTTTTATCGGACATCAAAGAAGAACTGGATGCCGCAAAAGACGCCGGAATGCAGACGATATGGCTGGTGAGAGAGGATGACATACCGGCGGATGCCGAGCATAGAGCCGTGAAGAGTTTTGCGGAGATCTGAGTTTCCTCTGCCGGTTTGAGGTACCCACTGCGCACCCTACCGCGCACTCCTGAAGGAGGGGTCATATCCCCGATAACCAAATCTGCAAGATACCTCTTTCGCATTCATAAGTATGGCTTAGACAATCCTAATCGGCAGGCCCCACAGCCGTGGATACAATGGCAAATCGTGCTCGAAGGGCGCGTACGGTCTACCAAACCACTTAAATCAATAAACCAATTGTGGTAGTTTTGCCTGAATACTCCAAGAAGCAAGGATCATGCTGAAGCGCCTCTTTTCGTCCATCAAACGGCCATATATTCCTGGCATCAATAGCCCAGAGAATATATCCGTAGACCTATCTAGAAGCACACTATCTTTCAAGCTACTACCGAACCAAGATTTTGAAGGTTTCGGAGAGAGAGTCGCACCTGTATCCACTCTGAATGTCTATAACCCGCAGGCATTTCAGCGCGATCTATACGGGCTCTTCTCTAACCAGTCTTTATATAGCCGCCGATGGGAATTGTACGGTGTGCTATGGGACCCTCAGCCTATAGGTAGTATCCGAGCAAATGCTCACCTGATGCGTGCAGATACTCTTCCAGATAGTATGAGCTGTTTGAATCCAGACCAATTTGAACAAGTTATCAACCGATACTTATTTAATCACGGCCCTGAACAGCCTGAATACGGTGTACGATTAGCTCCGGTCAATTGGCAAGTATACAAAACTCACGATACCCCTTGGGTGTACTGTGAGGAGCGCGATAGAAATCTGGTTGATGAGGTTGCCTGGCATGCTTTTGCATTCGCACCACTCGATGACAACCTTTTTGTACTGGCTACCTTCTACTGTATTAACTCCGATCAGAAAGACATCATCAACGAACACTTCAGGAACATAATCAGCCGGATTATATCTACTTTTGATTTGAAGTACGGTCCAGAGATTCTAGATAAAATTTTACGTTTGCAAAATGAAACTGAAAGATGGGCCTACACGGAACACCGCGATCCCGAAGCCTGGGTTTATCCTTGGGCGTGGCATCGAGGATCACGTGAACATGGGCAGCCTCCAGTAGTGATTACAGAATGGGAAACCCCTCCACCTGTGTACAAAATATAAGTATTTAAAACGACTCAACTTATGAATGGGCAATACTCCAAGAAGCAAGGATCATGCTGAAGCGCCTCTTTTCGTCCACCAAACGGCCATACATTCCTGGCATCAATAAGCCTGAAGCGTTCTCGATGGACTTGTCGGGCAATTCGCTGTCTTTTCTTCTCCCCCCGCATCATAACTTTCACGGCTTTGAAGAAAGAGCGGATCACGTCCTGGCCCCTAATATATACGACGTAAGTTCCTATCACGACGACCCTTATGGGCTCTTCTCTCATCGTGTTTTACTTAGCCGCAGGATGGAGTTTTTCGGCGTTCCCTGGGATACCCAGCCGATAGGCAGTATCACTACAGGAGTACTGATATACCGCGCTGATCACCTACCTAAGGGCCTGAGTTGCTTAAATCCGCAACAGTTCGAACAGATAATTACTCGGTTCCTGTTTCAACATGGCCCTGAAAATCCGCAATATGGTGTTCGGCTGGCTCCAGTGAACTGGCAGGTATACAAAACCCACGACACTCCTTGGATATACTGCGAAGAACGCGACAAAAACCCAAAGGACGAAGTCGCTTGGTATGGCTTCGCTTTCGCCCCATTGGATGATTCACTTTTTGTTCTCGTGAACTTCAGCTGCCTGAACTCGGATCGAAAAGAAATCATCAATGAGCACCTCAGAGCCATGATGAATCGCATAATATCGACGTTCGACCTGAAATATCGTCCTGAGATTCAAGCGAAGATTTTACGTTTGCAAAGTAAAGCTGAAAGATGGGCTTACACAGAACAACGCGCGCCCGAAGACTGGGTGTACCCATGGGCGTGGCATCGCGGATCACGTGAACATGGGCAACCTCCAGTAGTAATTACAGAATGGGAAACCGCTCCACCAGAGTACAAACTATAGTAATCAGAAAGGACTCAAACGATGAACAGTAGAGATTCACAACCTTTCTCAAAGATAACAACTTTCAAGGAGCAGCTAGCGCACCTTGGTTCGACTGCAACCTGATCTGCGATAGCCAACAGCCGCTAAACATGTCCTATCCTATTTTTGGCAAACTCCGTTTCCCCAGTTTAAAGAGCGCCCCAAAACGCTCTTTCAATCTTTCGGATATAAAAGTTTCGATAGAGTTGAATTCTGTGTTGACCAAATGGGGCGAACAACAAAATTTCCCCGATAACATCAACGTATTTGATCAGGAACAGTATCAGCACGATGGCGATTCAATCGGGTATCACAGTTATTTCAGAACAAGGTGGGATATCAAGGGCAGGGTTCTAAGGCAATCAGAAAAGTCTCATATTTACGTGAACCTAGCTATCGCAAAAGGAAGCAAAGATCTGAACTTCTTTATCCCCGAACAGCTCGGAGAAACTATAACATCGGAGAATCAAAAACGATTTGATGATGATTCTTATTACTTAAATGTCACCGCATTGAGAGAATTCCAACAAGTTTCTATAAACGATACTGACTACTTATTCTATGTAAATGACATCGAATACTGTGCGACTGCTGACTCCCAAGACTATGTATGGATAACACCGATCACAGAAAACCACTATCTACAGTTCAC